>NZ_JBHVGZ010000013.1:164428-208995 GCF_042800355.1 Streptomyces sp. NPDC057623 | reverse complement strand
AGCCGGTGGCCGTTCAACTATGCGGGCACCATCCCGATGCCGGAGCAAACCCCCGGATCAGGTCGAACCCGTACACCACTTCTCTGGACGCAACCGGGTACACCGGAGAAGACCGTAAGCTTCGACCGAGGACGTATCGGAGTGGACCGAGGCGTCGTCCAGGCCGTCGCGACTAGCGACGGACGGTTCTTTGACCGGGAGTTTCTCACACCTGGCGAGCGCCAACGGCTCCTCCGCCTTGAGCGGCAGCGCAACCGATGCCAGAAGGGATCCAGACGTCGCCAGATCGTCAACACGAAGATCCGCGCTCTGCGTCAGCGAGAACGCGATCGGCGGGCGGACTTCCAGGCACAGACAGCCGCATGCATCGTTCCAGGTAATGCCCTCGTGGTGCTGGAAAAGCTGGACATCACCGGCATGACAGCCTCTGCCAGAGGCACAGCCGAGAGGCCAGGGACAAACGTCGCCCAGAAAACTGGGCTCAACCGGAAGATTCTTGACAAGGGTTGGCACGCCTTCGAAGTGGCTGTCCGCAATGTCGGCCGACGCATGGGCGTAACTGTCAGGACGGTCAATCCCGCGTACACCAGTCAGACATGCCCGGCCTGCGGGACAGTGGATGCGAACTCGCGCAAGAGCCAAGCCGAGTTCGCCTGCACCTCTTGTGGACAGCGAGGGCACGCCGACACTGTGGGAGCGAAGAACACATTGGCCCGGGGACATTCGGGTCACAGGGCGTGGAGACCTCGGGGATGCCCGGTCCGGGAAGCGCCAACCAGCGTGAAACCGCAAGGTATTAGCGCTCCAGCCACGTCGGCTGGAATCCCCTTTGCCTCTTCGGGGGAGGATCGTCACATCGCAACGGCGCTAATCGGCGACGATGTCGCACCGCCTACGCGAGCTTCAAGCCAACAAGCTATCGACCATACGTTCTAATAGGCAGCACCTTCGAGGGGCCTGGGCTCCAGTTGTAGCCGGAGACGGGCTCGTCACCACCGTGTACCTCGTCGAGGGAGACGCGATCGCCAATCGCGTACACCTGGACTGAGGCCTCGGCCTCTCAGGCGCAGCAGTCCGGGTCCAGTCCCCTGGGGAGCTGCTCCCCGCCGAACACCGCGCACGTCGCCTCGTGCCCGCCCAGCGCGGCCACGGCCAGCAGCAGCGACCCGGCCGTCCAGGTGGTCAGCTCCTGTGGCCAGACGGCGTCGTCGTCGAAGACGTATCCGGTCCAGTACAGCCCGCTGTCGGCGTCCCGCAGGTGCTGGATGGACTGGAGGATGTCCAGTGCCCGGTCGGACTCGCCCATCGCCCACAGGGCCAGGGCGAGTTCGGCCGACTCGCCGCCCGTCACCCAGGGGTTCGGCACGACGCACCGCACCCCGAGCCCGGGGACGACGAAGCGGTCCCAGCCTTCCTCCATCCGGGACTTGGCCTCGGCGCCGGTCAACGCGCCGCCCAGCACGGGGTAGTACCAGTCCATGGAGTAGCGGTCCTTGTCCAGGAACCGTTCGGGATGCCGGCGGATCGCGTGCCGCAGCGCCCCCGCCGCCAACTCCCAGTCCGGCTGCGGTTCTTCCCGCTGGTCGGCGATGGCCAGCGCGCACCGCAGGGCGTGGTGGATCGAGGAGGAGCCGGTCAGCAGGGCGTCCTTCGTCGCCGTACCGTCCTCGTCGCGCCGCCATCCGATCTGTCCGCCCGGCTGCTGGAGCTTCAGGACGAACTCGATCGCCGCGTAGACGGACGGCCACATCCGGTCGAGGAACGTGTCGTCGCCGGTGGAGAGGTAGTGGTGCCAGACGCCTACGGCTATGTAGGCGGCGAAGTTGGTCTCGCGTCCGGTGTCGGTGACGTCGTCGAACGCCCCGTCCTGGTACGCCGCGTACCAGGAGCCGTCCTCGTTCTGGTGGGTCGTCAGCCAGGTGTACGCCCGCTCGGCGGCCTCGTGCTCACCGGCCGTGTCCAGGGCCATCGCCGCCTCGACGTGGTCCCACGGGTCGAGGTGGTGCCCGCGGAACCACGGGATCGCCCCGTCCTCCCGCTGGACCGCGAGAATGCCGGCCACGGTCGCGGCGGCCTGCTCGGCGGTGAGGACCCCGGGCAGGACGAGGTGTTCTGTCCGGGGGGTGGTCACTTGGCGGCCGCCTGGGTTTCGGAGATGCGGGGGAGGTGGGGCTTGGTCGCGTACGCCACGAAGCTCTTGCCGATGAGCGGGTTCAGCGCCTGTTCGGCGACCCGGGTGGCCAGCGGCTTCTTCATGATGTCCCAGACCAGCAGCTTGTGGTACGCGCGCACCGGCAGCGCCTTGTCGTTGTCGACGCCGAACGCGCACTTCAGCCACCAGTACGGGGAGTGCAGGGCGTGGGCGTGGTGGGTGCCGTACGGCTTGAGCCCGGCTTCCCTGATCCTCGCGAGGAGTTCGTCCGCCTTGTAGATGCGGATGTGGCCGCCCTCGACCTCGTGGTAGGCGTCGGACAGCGTCCAGCAGACCTTCTCGGGGCCGTAGCGGGGGACGGTGATGGCGATACGGCCGCCGGGCTTGAGCACCCGGACCATCTCCGCGAGGACGCCCTTGTCGTCCGGGATGTGCTCCATGACCTCGGAGATGATCACGACGTCGAAGGACTCGTCCGGGAAGGGGAGCGCGAGGGCGTCGCCCTCCATGGCCGTGGCGGTCGCGCCCTCGGGGGCCTCGCCCGCCTCCTTCATCGCCGCGAACCACTTCGCGACCTCGCGGATCTCCTCACCGTTCTGGTCCAGCGCCACGACCTGGGCGCCGCGCCGGTAACACTCGAAGGCGTGCCGGCCGGCACCGCAGCCGAGGTCCAGGACGCGGTCCCCCGGGGCGAGCGGGAACCGGGAGAAGTCGACGGTCAGCACGTGGCCCTGCTTTCGGAGTTGACGCCTTCAACAGCGGTGGGGGTCGCGGACGCGACGAGGTGGCTGCCTGTTGCCGCGGCGCGGCCGTTGCTCGCGGTGGCGGGGGCGGCGGCGCGGCCGGTGTCGTGGCCCGCGGAGCGGGCTATGGCCTCGCGGTAGCGGGCCACCGTGCCCTCGGCGGCCTTCGCCCAGGTGAACTTCCGCAGGACGCGGTCGCGTCCGGCCGCTCCGAGGCGGTCCCGGAGCTCGGCGTCGCCCAGCAGCCGGCTCAGCCCCGCGGCCAGGGCGCCGGGGTCTCCCGGCGGCACCGCCAGGCAGGTCTCGCCGTCGCGCCCGGCGACCTCGGGGATCGCCCCGCCGGTCGTGGCGACGAGCGGCGTTCCGGTGGCCATGGCCTCGGCGGCCGGCAGGGAGAAGCCCTCGTAGAGCGACGGTACGCACGCCACCTGCGCCGAGCGGACCAGGTCGACGAGTTCGGCGTCGGAGATGCCCTTGACGAACTCGACGGCGCCTTCGAGGCCGTAGCGCTCCATGGCCTGCGCGACCGGGCCCTCCTCGGGCCGCTTGCCGACGACGACGAGGTGGGCGTCGGGGTGTTCGGTGCGGACCTTGGCGAGTGCCTCGACGAGGAAGACCAGGCCCTTGAGGGGGACGTCCGCGCTGGACGTCGTCACTATGCGGCCCGGGATCCGGCGTACCGAGGGATCCGGCGAGAAGAGGTCGGTGTCCGCGCCGATGTGCACGACGTGGATACGGTCCTGGCGTACGCCGAGGTGGTCGACGATCTCCGCCCGGGAGGTCCCCGACACGGTCAGTACCGACGGCAGGCGGCGGGCCACCCGCTTCTGCATGCGTGTGAAGGCGTACCAGCGGCGCACCGACATCCGCCGCTGCCAGCCCTCGGCGGCGTCCAGCTCCAGTTGCCGGTCGACGGTGATGGGGTGGTGGATGGTGGTGACGAGGGGGGCGCCGACCTCGCCCAGCAGTCCGTACCCGAGCGTCTGGTTGTCGTGCACGATGTCGAACTCGCCGCGGCGGGCGCGCAGATGGCGGCGGGCGCGGAGCGAGAAGGTCAGCGGCTCGGGGAAGCCGCCGGTCCACATGGTCGCCACTTCCAGCGCGTCGACCCAGTCGCGGTACTCGCCGCGGCCCGGGGTGCGGAAGGGGTCGGGCTGGCGGTAGAGGTCGAGGCTGGGGAGTTCGGTGAGGCTCAGGCGGCCGGCGTACTCCGCGCCCTCGTCGAGGACGGGGTAGGGCTGGGAGCCGATGACCTCGACGCGGTGGCCGAGGCGGGCCAGCTCGCGGGAGAGGTGCCGGACGTAGACGCCCTGGCCGCCGCAGAACGGGTTCCCTTTATAGGTGAGAAGCGCGATGTCGAGCGGTCGCTCGCCGTCCGCGGCGGAGTCCTCCGGAGCCCCGGCCTCCCTGGCCTCAGCGGTCACTCCGGACCCCCTTCTCCCTGCGTTCTCCCTGCGATGTCCCGCGAGATTACGCGGGGACGCTAATCTAGAACAAGTTTCAGACTTGATCGTTCAAGAGGCTCTGAATCTACCGGCAGGTAGCGCCGCTGTGAGCGATGGATCGGGTGATTCACGCCACGGCCGACGCACTGGCATGCTCTGTCCGGTCACCCGGCCTCACCGACTGTCACGGAACGGGATCCATGCCTGCGGAAGCAAGTGGCGCAAGCCCCGACTCACCACCCCTCACCGAGCGGCAGGAGGCCCGGCGTCGGCGCATCCTGCACGCCAGCGCGCAGCTCGCCAGCCGGGGTGGCTTCGACGCCGTACAGATGCGGGAGGTCGCGGAGTCCTCCCAGGTGGCACTGGGCACGCTGTACCGCTACTTCCCGTCCAAGGTGCATCTGCTGGTCGCCACGATGCAGGACCAGCTGGAGCACATGCACGGCACGCTGCGCAAGAAGCCGCCGCGGGGGGAGACGGCGGCGGAGCGGGTGGCGGAGACGCTGATGCGCGCCTTCCGCGCGCTGCAGCGCGAGCCGCACCTGGCCGACGCGATGGTCCGCGCCCTGACCTTCGCCGACCGCAGCGTCTCCCCGGAGGTCGACCAGGTCTCCCGGCAGACCACGGTGATCATCCTGGACTCGATGGGGCTGGAGAACCCGACGCCCGAGCAGCTCTCCGCGGTCCGCGTCATCGAGCACACCTGGCATTCGGCCCTGATCACCTGGCTGTCGGGCCGTGCCTCGATCGCCCAGGTGAAGATCGACATCGAGACGGTGTGCCGGCTGATCGATCTGACGGATCCGGCGGGGCACGAGTAGGACCTACGAGACGGGTTCCCTGCGCCGGTATTGTCCGGATCAGGTGATGGGGGTCGCCGTCTGGCCCTGCTGCTGCCTTCCGGCCTCTCAGCCCGGACCGTCGACGTCGGCCCCAGCGGAAACCGTCTGTTTCCTGCCAGAGTCGGCTACTCCGGTTCGGACTCCCTCACTCGTCCCGTAGGCCGATTTCCAGGATAGAACACCTACCGGGAAATGAACCCCTTGAAAAGGGACTTTTCTGGCGTCATTCCTCCGGCGGGAACACCGGCTCCCCGCTCCCCAGCACCGTGATCACGATCGCCTCCACCGGGCAGCTCTCCGCCGCGGCCAGGACCATCTCGTTGGCGTCGGACTCCGGGTCGGCCGGATGGGACTGGCGGGCGGTGTCGAGGCGGAAGCCGGCGGGAGCGTGGTGGACGCACTGGGCCGAGCCGATGCACAGCGACCGGTCGACCTCGACGTGCCAGCGGTCGCCCATCCCCTACGCCTCCCAGCCCGCCGGGAGGTGGATCATCTTGTGCTCCAGGTACTCGCCGAAGCCCTCGGGACCGAACTCCCGCCCCAGGCCCGAGTTCTTGTAGCCGCCGAACGGGCCCAGCATGTCCAGGCTGAAGGTGTTCACCGAGTACGTTCCCGTACGGACCTGCCGCGCGACCTCGACGCCGTGCCCGGTGTCGGCCGTCCAGACGCTGCCGCTCAGGCCGTAGTCGGAGTCGTTCGCGATCTTCACGGCCTCGGACTCGTCGCCGTACGGAAGCAGGCAGATGACGGGGCCGAAGATCTCCTCCCGCGCGATCCGCATGGAGTTGTCCACGTCCCCGAAGAGCGTCGGCTCGACGTACCAGCCCTTCTCCAGCCCGGCCGGCCGGCCGCCGCCCGTCAGGATCTTCGCGCCCTCCTCCTGGCCGATCCGGATGTAGTCGAGGTTCCTGCGCTGCTGCCGCCGCGCCACCAGCGGGCCCACCTGGGTCGCCGGGTCCAGCGGGTCGCCGACCACCAGTGCGCCGGCCGCCGCGGCGAAGGCCTCGGCGAACTCGTCGTAGCGGGAGCGCGGGAGCAGGATCCGGGTCTGGGCCACGCACGCCTGGCCGTTGTTCATCCAGGCCGCCGGGACGACGCCCGCGACCGTCGCCTCGACGTCCGCGTCCGGCAGCACGACGGCCGCCGACTTGCCGCCCAGCTCCAGTGTCACGCGGGTGAGGTTGCGGGCCGCGACCTCCATGACGCGCTTGCCCGCCGCGACCGAGCCGGTGAAGGAGACCTTGTCGACCCCCGGGTGCCCGACCAGGTACTCGCTCACCTCACGGTCCGCCGGGAGGATCGACAGCACACCCTCCGGCAGCCCGGCGTCCTTCGCGATCTCGGCGAGGAGATAGGCGTCGAGCGGTGACTCCGGCGACGGCTTGAGGACCACCGTGCAGCCGGTGAGCAGCGCGGGCGCGAGCTTGGCGGCGGCGACGAACTGCGGGACGTTCCAGGGGGCGACGGCGGCCACGACCCCGACCGGTTCGCGCCGTACGAGGATCTTGCCGAGGACGCCGTCACGCGCCTCCTCGTACGGGAAGTCGCGGGCGACCGTGATCGCCGCGTCCCACACCATCATCGCGCCCAGCGCCTGGGCCAGGACGCTCCAGGAGTACGGGGAGCCGTTCTCGGAGGAGATCACCCGGGCGATCTCCTCGTGCCGTACGGCGATCGCGTCCTTGATGCGGGTGACGACCGCGATCCGCTCCTCAAGGCTCGTCCGCGGCCAGGGCCCCTCGTCGAACGCCCTGCGCGCCACCGCGACCGCCCGGTCGACGTCGGCCGGGGAGGCGTGCGGCACGCGTCCGATGACCTCTTCCGTGTGCGGGGAGACGACCTCGATGACGTCCTTGCCCAGGGGGTCGGTCAACTCCCCGCCGATGAACAGCTGTCCGTGTTCCACGAGCTCGGTCATGGCCGACCGCCTTCCCTGAGCGCGACTCTGACGATCCATCAGATACACCGAACTGATACCAGTTCCACCCGGAGGAGTCCACGGAGAGCCCGGAGGAGATCAGGGAGTACTGCTGGTAGGTGACCCGGGCTCCCATCGGAACCTGTTCTAGTTATAGTGGCCCGGTCGGCCGGAACGTGTCGCGGCGATTGGGGAGCCCATGGCGCAGACTCACGACCACGGCGGCGGCGTCCGGTCCCTCCAGGTCCCCATCCCCGACAACCCGCTGGGCCACACCCTCGTGTACGTCGTCGACACCGACCGCGGCCCGGTCCTCATCGACACCGGCTGGGACGACCCGGCGTCCTGGGACACCCTCGCCGAGGGGCTGGCGGCCTGCGGCACCACGCCCGAGGAGATCCACGGCGTGGTGATCACCCACCACCATCCCGACCACCACGGCCTGTCCGGCAAGGTGCGCGAGGCGTCCGGCGCCTGGATCGCGATGCACGCGGCGGACGCGGCGATCGTACGGCGCACCCGCACGACCCGGCCGGAGCGCTGGTTCTCCTACATGGCGGACAAGCTCACCGCGGCCGGCGCGCCCGACGCCCACGTGGCCCCGCTGCGCGCGGCCCGCCGCCCGAGCGCCCTCCCCGGCTTCTCCCCCGCCGCCCCCGACCGCGAGATCGTCCCCGGCGAGTTCCTCGACCTCGCCGGCCGCCGCCTGCGTGCGATCTGGACGCCGGGACACACCCCCGGGCATGTGTGCCTGCACCTGGAGGAGGAGCACCCGGCCCGACTGCCGGGCCACGGACGCCTGTTCTCCGGTGACCACCTGCTCCCCGGGATCACCCCGCACATCGGCCTGTACGAGGACCCCGACGACACGACAGTCACCGACCCCCTCGGCGACTACCTGGCCTCCCTCGAACGCGTCGCCCGCCTCGCCCCCGCCGAGGTCCTGCCCGCCCACCAGCACACCTTCACCGACGCCCCCGCCCGGGTACGGGAGTTGCTGGCCCACCACGAGTCGCGGCTCACCGACCTCCAGGCCCTCCTCGCCGAGCCCCTCACCCCCTGGCAGCTCGCGGAGCGCATGGAGTGGAACCGGCCCTGGGACCAGATCCCGTACGGCTCACGGAACATCGCGATCGCGGAGGCCGAGGCGCATCTGCGGCGGCTGGTGAAGCTGGGACGGGCGGAGGCGGTGGCGGGGAGTGAGCCGGTGACGTACGTGGCCGTCTGATGGCCTTTTAATACCGCCCATGGAGTACACGCCCATGGAAGAGCTTCTCGCCGAGCGTGCCTGCGCGCGCGTCGTCATCGACTTCGTCCACCGCCTCGACCTCGGCGAACCCGCTTCCGTCGCCGAGCTGTTCACCGAGGACGGCACCTGGGAGTGGCCGGCGGGCGAGCGGCGCGTCACCGGGCGGGACGCGTTGCGCGCGTACTTCGGCTCCCGCCCCGCCGACCGTCTCTCGCGCCGTCTGATGTCCAACATCCTCGTCACGGTGACGTCCCCCGACACCGCGACGGCGACCTCGTACTTCACGACGTACCGCGTCGACGGCGCCCCGGGCGACCTGGTCCCGCCGGGGCCCCCGGTCCAGGTGGGCCATTATGACGACACGTTCCGCAGGTCACCGGACGGCACCTGGCTGCTGTCGGCCCGGGTCCTGCATCTGGCCTTCGGCGGACCGACCCCGCGCCCGCCCAGGCCATGAACGACCGGGGGCCCATGCGGGCGAACCCACCGCCGCTCACAGCCTCCCCTCGGCCGCTTTGCTACGGGCCGGTAGAGTGGCCGCGTCGTCATCACACCCGTACGGGGGGAAGCCGGTGCAAATCCGGCGCTGACCCTCCCCCAGTGCTTCAAGAGCCTGGGTGGTACCCCCATCGTGAACCGGTCGTAGCAGACCCGGTGAGCCGGATCGCCCCGTACGGATTCGTGACCGGCTCACGTGCCCCGGCAGCCGGCCGGAGCGCGGCACCGTCGAGGTATACGGGGCCGAGCCGCCCGGGGGTCCCCCTGTGCTGCCCGGCCCCTTCAGGGAAGGGCATCCGCCGATCATGTACGTCCGCCGCAGCGCCGCGGTCCTGGCCGCCGTCACCGTGATCGGCACGGTCACGCCCGCCTTCGCCGCCGACTCCTCCCCGTCGCCGTCCGGCGCGCTCCCCTCCGGGCTGTACGGCACCGCCGACCCGACCTACGACGGCGTCTGGCGCCAGTCCCTCGCGCTGATCGCGCAGCACCGGGCGGACGTGCGGCCCGCCGCCACGGCGGTCGACTGGCTGGTCGGGCAGCAGTGCGCCAACGGGGCGTTCGCGGCGTTCCGCGCCGAGCCCGCCAAGGCGTGCGACGCGAAGACCATGGTCGACACCAACAGCACCGCCGCGGCGGTGCAGGCCCTGGCCGCGGTCGGCGGGCACCACACCGAGATCGGCAAGGCGAAGACCTGGCTGAGGTCCGCGCAGAACAAGGACGGCGGCTGGGGCTACACGGCCGGCGGGGCCAGCGACGCCAACTCGACGTCCGTCGTGATCGGCGCGCTCAACTCCTCGGACGGCCTGCACGCCCCGAATGTCCAGAAGGACGGCAAGTCGCCCTACGACGCCCTGGTGAAGCTCTCCCTGCCGTGTGCGGACGGCGGCGCGTTCGCCTACCAGCCGGACAAGAAGGGCGAGTTGTCGGCCAACGCCGACGCGACGGCGGCGGCGGTGGTCGCCGCGTCGGGCCAGGGCATGCTGACCGCGCGGGCCGGCGACAAGGGCGCGACCGACTGCGCCGGCGGCTCCCGCCGCACCCCGGAGCAGGCCGCGGCCAACGGCGCCGCCTACCTCGCCAAGGCCCTCGAAAGGGACGGCTACCTCAAGTCCGCCCTGGCCGGCGCCGAGGACCAGCCCGACTACGGCAACACCGCTGACGCGGTCGTCGCGCTCGCCGTACAGGGCGGCGCCCCGGCTGCCCGCAAGCCCCTGGAGTGGCTGGAGAGGAACGCCACGGCCTGGGCGAAGCAGAACGGCCCCGCCGCCTACGCCCAGCTGATCCTCGCCGCGCAGGCGACCGGCACCGACCCGCGTGACTTCGGTGACACGGACCTCGTGAAGCAGCTCAACGCGACGGGCCCGGCGCCCCGGTCGGCGGCGAACGGCTCGGTCACCGCGTCGGCGACGCCCTCCGAGGAGGAGAAGGAGGACGGCGACAGCCCCTTCGGCGTCTGGTGGTACGTCGGCATCTTCCTGGTCGTCGGCATCGGCATCGGCTTCCTGCTCAGCGGCCGCAACAAGGGCAAGTGACCGTGATCCGCCGCGCTCTCGCCCTCGTCCTGGCCGTGCTGGCCGTCCTGACCGGCGCGGCCCAGGCGCAGGCGACCGGCTACCGCTACTGGTCCTTCTGGGACCGCGACGGCGGCCGGTGGACGTACGCGACCCAGGGCCCCTCCCTCGCCCGCCCCTCCGACGGCGACGTCCAGGGCTTCCGCTTCGCGGTGAGCGAGGACTCCGAGGACGCCGCCCGGCCGAGGGGCGCCGCCGAGTTCGCCGTGATCTGCGCGCGGACTCCCGCGCGGGACGGCGCGAAGAGGGTGGCCCTGGTCATCGACTTCGGTACGGCGGCGGACGCCTCGTCGGGCGAGACGCCCCCGGCTCGCCGCGCCGCGTGCGCACGGGTGGCCCCGGACGCGACCACGGCTGAGGCCCTGGCCGCCGTGGCCAAGCCGCTCCGGTACGACACGAACGCGCTGTTGTGCGCGATCTCGGGGTATCCGGCGAAGGGGTGCGGGGAGCAGGTGGCCGGGGGTGGGGAATCGGCGGGCCGGGACTCGGCGGCTCCCGAACCGCCGAAGGAGACCTCGGACGACGGTCCGTCACTGGGACTGGTGGCCGGGATCGCCGTAGTGGCGGTTCTGGGTGCGGCGGCGGTCTGGCAGACACGGCGGCGCGG
Organism: Streptomyces sp. NPDC057623; assembly: GCF_042800355.1. Taxonomy (NCBI): domain Bacteria; kingdom Bacillati; phylum Actinomycetota; class Actinomycetes; order Kitasatosporales; family Streptomycetaceae; genus Streptomyces; species Streptomyces sp. NPDC057623. Next base: position 197,970 of record NZ_JBHVGZ010000013.1, on the reverse strand, counting down.
GAATGCGTAAGCGCTCCGCGGGGGGTGCGGCGAGAGGTCGTTCGGCGGCCGCGGCGCCGTCGTGGCTGGTCGCGCCCCGCGGCGGAGCCGCATGTCGACACAGCCCCGCGCCCCTTGAGGGCGCTGCCGAACCGGCGTTGTCTCGCGGGACAAGCCGCCCCCGCACCCGGCTCCACCCCGGCGCCTGGTGGCTCTGGTCGCTCTCCCTCGGTGTCGCGGCCACCCGCACCACCAACCCGCTCCTGCTCGCCCTGCTCATCGCGACCTCGGCCTACGTGGTGGCGACCTGCCGCTCGAACGCCCCCTGGGCCCGCTCCTACGCGGCCTTCGTGAAGCTCGCCCTCGCCGTGCTGCTGATCCGTCTCTTCTTCGCCGTGGCCCTCGGCTCCCCCATCCCCGGCACGCACGTCGTCGTCGCCCTCCCCGAGGTCCCCCTCCCCGGCTGGGCCCAGGGCATCCGGCTGGGCGGCACGGTCACCGCCGAAGCGCTGGTCTTCGCCCTGTACGACGGCCTGAAACTGGCCACGCTCCTCATCTGCGTGGGCGCGGCGAACGCCCTCGCCAACCCCGCCCGCCTGCTGAAGTCCCTCCCCGGCGCCCTGTACGAGATGGGCGTGGCGGTGGTCGTCGCCCTCACGTTCGCACCCCACCTCATCGCCGACGCCCAGCGCCTGCGCGCCGCCCGCCGGCTGCGCGGCCGCCCCGACCACGGCATCCGCGGCCTGCTGCACGTCGGGCTCCCGGTCCTGGAGGGCGCGCTGGAGCGCTCGGTCGCCCTGGCCGCCGCGATGGACGCCCGCGGCTACGGCCGTACCGCCCAGGTCCCCGCCCCCGTCCGCCGTACCACCACCGCCCTCACTCTCGGCGGCCTCCTGGGTGTCTGCGCCGGAACGTACGGCCTGCTCACCGCCCAGGGTGCCGCCTACGGCCTCCCCGTCCTCCTCGTCGGCCTGACCGCCGCGCTGGCGGGGCTGTGGCTCGGGGGCCGCCGCACCCCGCGTACCCGCTACCGCCCCGACCCCTGGGGCATCCGGGCCTGGCTGGTCACCGCCTCCGGCCTCGCGGTCGCCGCACTGCTCACCGTGGCCGCCTCCCGGGACCCCGAGGCGCTGCACCCCGGTGTGGTCCCCCTGACCGCCCCGACCCTCCCCCTGTGGCCCGCGGCGGCCGTACTCCTGGGTCTCCTCCCCGCGTTCATCATCCCCAAGGAGCCGTCGTGATCCGCTTCGAGGACGTGTCGGTGACCTATGACGGCGCCCCGCGGCCCACCGTCCAGGGCATCGACTTCGAGGTGCCCGAAGGCGAGCTGGTCCTTCTGGTCGGCCCGTCCGGCGTCGGCAAGTCCACCGTCCTCGGCGCTGTCAGCGGCCTCGTCCCGCACTTCACCGGCGGCACCCTGCGCGGCCGTGTCACGGTGGCCGGCCGCGACACCCGCACGCACAAACCCCGCGAACTGGCCGACGTGGTGGGCACGGTGGGCCAGGACCCGCTCTCCCACTTCGTCACGGACACGGTCGAGGACGAACTCGCCTACGGCATGGAGTCGCTGGGCCTGGCCCCCGACGTAATGCGCCGCCGGGTGGAGGAGACCCTGGACCTCCTGGGCCTCACCGACCTCCGCGACCGCCCCATCGCCACCCTCTCCGGCGGGCAGCAGCAGCGCGTCGCGATCGGCTCGGTCCTCACCCCGCACCCCAGGGTCCTCGTCCTGGACGAGCCCACCTCCGCCCTGGACCCGGCAGCCGCGGAAGAGGTCCTCGCGGTCCTCCAACGCCTGGTCCACGACCTCGGCACAACGGTCCTCATGGCCGAACACCGCCTGGAACGCGTCATCCAGTACGCCGACCAGGTCGTCCTGCTCCCGGCCCCCGGCGCGGCCCCGGTCCTGGGCACCCCGGCGGAGGTGATGGCGGTCTCCCCGGTCTACCCCCCGGTGGTGGCCCTGGGCCGCCTGGCGGACTGGACCCCACTGCCCCTGACAATCCGAGACGCCCGCCGCAAGTCGGCAGACCTACGGCAACAGCTGGAGGAACGGGAGATCGACGCCCCCAAGGGGCGCGGGGAACCGCGCGATCAACCACATCGGACCCGCAGTCGCGACGAAACCGCACCCCCCGAGCTACTGGGCGCCACCCCCCACCGCCGGTTCCAACGCAAACGCACCGCAACCACCCCATCCACCCCCCACATCGCCGAAGTACAGGCCCTCTCCGTAACCCGCGCCCACATCCACGCCCTACGCCACGTAGACCTCACCGTCACCCCCGGCGAGACCATCGCCCTCATGGGCCGCAACGGCGCCGGAAAGTCCACGCTCCTCAACACCCTCGTCGGCCTGGTGGAACCAACCGCCGGTTCGGCCCGGGTCGGCGGAGCCACCCCGCACCGAACCGCCCCCAAGGACCTCGTCCGCCGCGTGGGCCTGGTCCCCCAGGAACCCCGCGACCTCCTCTACGCCGACACGGTCGAAGCGGAGTGCACCGCCGCCGACGCCGACGCCGGCGCGGAACCCGGCACCTGCCGCGCCCTCGTCTCCGCCCTCCTCCCGGGACCCGGGATCACCGACGACACCCACCCCCGCGATCTCTCCGAGGGCCAGCGCCTCACCCTCGCCCTGGCCGTGATCCTGACCGCCGACCCGCCTCTCCTGCTCCTCGACGAACCGACCCGCGGCCTGGACTACGCGGCGAAGGCCCGCCTCGTCACGCTCCTGCGCGGCCTGGCCGCCCGCGGGCACGCCATCGTCCTGGCCACGCACGACGTGGAGCTCGCCGCCGAGATCGCGCACCGGGTCGTCCTGCTGGCCGACGGTGAGGTGATCGCCGACGGCCCGACCCCGGAGGTCGTCGTCGCGTCCCCGTCCTTCGCCCCGCAGGTGTCCAAGATCCTGGCCCCGCAGAAGTGGCTCACGGTCGCCGAGGTGAGAGAGGCCCTGGCATGACCGGCCGCTCGGCCCCCGCCACTCCCCAGGCGCGAGCCGTCCGGCTGGGACCCCGCTCCGTCGCCGCGCTCGCCCTGGTCAGCGCGGTCGGCGTCGCGGCCTTCGGCTGGCCGTTCCTCGCGCCGCCCGCCTCCCGGCTCAGCGCGCACGCACAGGACGCCCCCTGGCTCTTCTCGGTCCTGCTCGTCCTCCTTGTCGCGGTCGTCGCCGCCACGATCTCCGAGTCGGGACTCGGCCCGAAGGCGGTCGCCATGCTCGGCGTGCTGGCGGCGACGGGTGCCGCTCTGCGGCCGATCGGCGCGGGGACGGCCGGGATCGAGCCGATGTTCTTCCTGATGGTGCTCAGCGGACGGGTGCTGGGCCCCGGTTTCGGCTTCGTTATCGGCGGGGTGACGATGTTCGCGTCATCCCTGCTGACGGGCGGGGTGGGTCCGTGGATGCCGTTCCAGATGCTGGCGATGGGCTGGTTCACGATGGGTGCGGGCCTGCTGCCGGGCCAGGACCGCCTGCGGGGGCGGGCGGAACTGCTGATCCTCGCCGTCTACGGCTTCCTCGCGGCCTTCGTCTACGGCACGATCATGAACCTCGCGGGCTGGCCCTTCATGAGTGCGCTGGCCTCGAACGTCGCCTTCGAACCCGGGGCGGCCGTCCCCGCGAACCTCGCCCGCTTCGTCGCGTACTGCCTGGCCACCTCCCTCGGCTGGGACCTCGGCCGGGCGCTCGTCACCGTCGTCCTGACCCTCACCCTCGGCCCGGTGATCCTCCGCGCGCTGCGCCGGGCTACCCGCCGCGCGGCGTTCGAGAGCCCGGTCACGTTCGACGCTTCCCCTGGGTGAAGGGCCGCCCGCACACCGTCACGCCCCCGGTGAAGCACCCCACATGACCCACATCACCTACTACCCACCCTAGTCGGACAAATAGGACGCCATGTCCACGCCATAACTGCCCCTGACCTGCACATTGAGAGCCAGGTCACACAAACGACCATCACCCCGCATACGACCACAACTAGCAAATGCACTCATTGCGGACGCCTTCCCGGCCTGGTTCTGTGGATGACGTCGCACGGCGCCGACGTGCCCTCAGGGCCGCGGCGCCGACGTACGCCCCCCGCCTCGCACCGCGTGGCTCCGGCGTGCCCCGCGACCCGATGTCCCCGAAGAAAGGCTCCTCGTGACCGTGTCCGTCGTTTCCTCCTTCCGTCGCGTCTCCGCTCCGAAGAAGGCCCTCACCGGCGTCGCCTTGGCCGCGGCCACCGCCGGCACGCTGTTCGCCGCCGCGCCCGCCCAGGCCGCGACGACCGAGGGCGGCTCGGCGCAGCAGATCGCGCAGAAGATGATCTCGGACTCGGCCCAGTACCAGTGCTTCTCCAAGATCGTGGACCACGAGAGCGACTGGAACGTCAACGCCACCAACTCCTCCAGCGGCGCCTACGGCCTCGTCCAGGCCCTGCCGGGCAACAAGATGGCCTCGGCCGGCTCGGACTGGAAGACCAACCCGGCCACCCAGATCGAGTGGGGCGTGGACTACATGAAGGACCGCTACGGCAGCCCGTGCGGCGCCTGGAACTTCTGGCAGTCGAACGGCTGGTACTGAGCCGACGGCCCAACCTGCCGGATCCCGCTGAGCTGAAGGCGGCGGCCCCTCGATCCCCGGGGCCGCCGCCTTCGCCATGTCCGGCTTCGACCAGGTGTCTCGGGGGAGGCAGGAACGGGGCGTAGGGATAGGGGTGCTCCTGCCTCCCTCGGGACAGGTCAGCCGGAGCTGACCTGCAGTTCCTTCACACCGTTGATCCACGCGGAGCGCAGTCGACGGGGGTCCCCGACCAGCCGCAGGTCGGGCATGGCGTCGGCCACGGCGTTGAAGATGAGGTCGATCTCCAGGACCGCGAGGGACTTGCCCAGGCAGTAGTGGGGGCCGCCGCCGCCGAAGCCGAGGTGGGGGTTGGGGTCGCGGGTGATGTCGAAGGTGCCGGGATTCTCGAAGACCTCGGGGTCGTGATTCGCCGAGGCATAGAAGATGCCTACCCGCTCACCCTTCTTTATGCGCTTTCCGCCCAACTCCGTGTCCTGGGTGGCCGTGCGCTGGAAGGAGACGACGGGGGTCGCCCAGCGGACGATCTCCTCGGCGGCCGTCGCCGGACGCTCCCGCTTGTACAGCTCCCACTGGTCGCGGTGGGTGAGGAAGGCGTGCATGCCGTGGGTGATGGCGTTGCGGGTGGTCTCGTTGCCCGCGACCGCCAGCATCAGCACGAAGAACCCGAACTCGTCCGAGCGCAGGTTGCCCTCGTCCTCGGCCGCCACCAGCGTGCTGACGATGTCCTTCGCCGGGCACGCCTTCCGGTCGGCGGCCATGTTCATCGCGTACGAGATGACCTCGGTGGCCGACTCCTGCCCGACCTCCTCGGTGATGGCGTACTCGGGATCGTCGTACGCGATCATCTTGTTGGACCAGTCGAAGATCTTGGCCCGGTCGTCCTGCGGGATGCCGATGAGCTCGGCGATGGCCTGGAGGGGCAGTTCGCAGGCGACCTCGGCGACGAAGTCGAACGGGCCGGAGCGGTCACGGGCGTTCGCGGCGATCGTCAGCGCGCGCGTGCGCAGGCGCTCCTCCAGGGCCCGGATGGCGCGCGGGGTGAAGACGCGCTGGACGATCTGGCGGACCCGGGTGTGCTCGGGGGGATCCATGTTCAACAGGATCAGCCGTTGGGCGTCGATGGCGTCGCGCTCGATGCGCTCGTTGAACCGGATGATCGCGGTGTTGAGGGCGGACGAGAACAACTCCGGGTGTGTCGACACGTACTTGACGTCCGCGTGCCGGGTCACCGCCCAGTAGCCGTCGTCCTGGAAGCCGGCCACGTTGCCCGACTGCGGGATCCAGCGGACCGGTTCGGCCCGGCGCAGCTCGGCGAACTCCGGGAGGGGTACGCGGTGGTGCAGCAGATCGGGGTCGGTGAAGTCGAACCCGTCGGGCAGCGCTGGACAGGTCATGGACAGCTCCTGACGGTCCATCAGCAAAGTGGGTCGTCGTGACGGTAGTAACGGGTTCTACAACTGGCAATAGCCATGAACGTCCCAGTTGCCTGCACACCCCTTGCAGCCACTGACCTTCCGTCAGCACACTGAAACGCAGAACTAGAACGCGTACCAGTTCTGCCCAGCCCCGCCCTGACTCCGCAGAGCCCTCGGAGAGGACCCGCACCCATGGCTGCCGAACCCGTGATCGTCGAAGCCGTACGCACCCCGATCGGCAAGCGCGGCGGCGCGCTCGCCAACCTCCACCCCGCCTACCTCCTGGGCGAGACCTACCGCGAACTCCTGGGCCGCACCGGTATCCCCGCCGACTGCGTCGAGCAGATCGTCGGCGGCACGGTGACCCACGCCGGCGAACAGTCCATGAACCCCGCGCGCACGGCCTGGCTGACGATGGGCCTGCCGTACGAGACGGCGGCCACGACGGTCGACTGTCAGTGCGGCTCCTCGCAGCAGGCGTCGCACATGACGGCCAACATGATCGCGGCGGGCGTCATCGACGTCGGGATCAGCTGCGGCGTCGAGGCGATGTCCCGGGTGCCGCTGGGGTCGGGGTCCAAGCACGGGCCCGGGAAGCCGTTCCCCGATGAGTGGAATGTGGATCTGCCGAATCAGTTCGAGGCGGCTGAGCGCATCGCCCGCCATCGGGGGCTCACACGCGAGAACGTCGACTCACTGGGGCTGCTCTCGCAGGAACGGGCGGCTGCCGCCTGGGCGGAGGAGCGCTTCAAGCGGGAGACGTTCGCCGTCCAGGTCCCGACCACGGAGGACGAGCAGCGCGCCGGGCAGGGCATGTGGCGCCTGGTCGACAAGGACGAGGGCCTGCGCGACACGTCGATGGAGGCGCTGGCGCGGCTGAAGCCGGTCATGCCGACGGCCGTTCATACGGCGGGCAACTCGTCCCAGATCAGCGACGGCGCGGCGGCCATCATGTGGGCGTCGAAACGGATGGCCCGCGCGCTGAAGCTACGACCGAGGGCACGGATCGTGGCCCAGGCCCTGGTGGGATCCGACCCCCACTTCCACCTCGACGGCCCGATCGACGCGACCAAGGCGGTGCTGGGGAAGGCCGGGATGTCACTGAAGGACATCGACCTCGTGGAGATCAACGAGGCTTTCGCGTCCGTGGTGCTGAGCTGGGCGCAGGTCTTCGAACAGGACCTGGAGAAGGTGAACGTGAACGGCGGCGGGATCGCGCTCGGGCACCCGGTGGGAGCCACCGGGGCCCGGCTGATCACGACCGCGCTGCATGAACTGGAGCGCGCCGACAAGGAGTTCGCGCTGGTCACGATGTGCGCGGGGGGTGGACTGGCCACCGGGACGATCATTCAGCGCCTGTAGCCTCACCGCATGAGAACACGCACCCTGAGGTTTGGCTTATACGCGGACGAGCAAGGGCTCGCCTGGGTCAAGGGACTCGTGGACGAGGTCGTGGGCGCACGCGAGGCCCGGATCGTCGGCGAGACGGTCGAACACTCCGCTGACGCGTACGACCATCTCGCGGAACAGTGGGGGTGGGAAAACCCCGGCCAGAGCAGCGGCGCCCGGGAAGCGGTCGAACTGCGCGTCCGGTTGGCCTGCTCCCTGCGGACGTGGCGAACGATCCGCAAGGCCGTGATCAGGGCACTGTGTCCTGAAGGGACCGGGCCGCACGTCTGCCGGGTCCCCTGGGCCGCCGCGTGAGCGCTCCGCGCTAGTTGTGCGCCGTCCAGTTGACGAAGGTGGTGAACGTGGCGGGGTCGAGGGTGAGGATCGGGCCCGCCGGGGTCTTGGAGTCGCGGACGGCGAGGGTGGTGTGGGGGGTTTCGGCGATCTCGACGCACTGGCCGCCCTGGTCGCTGCTGTGCGAGGACTTGCGCCAGGCCAGGGGACCGAGCGGCGCGCATTCGACGCAGTTGCCGCCCTGGTCGCCGCTGTAGCTGGACTTACGCCACTGGATCCCCGTCAGCATCTCGGTGCTCTCCATAACGCTCCTCCATCAAACGCCGGATCAACTCCGCCGATTCCTTGAGGGAGAGGGCGGCGGCCTGGAGATGATCGTATCGGAGCGAGCAGTCCTTGACCGTGTCCGGGTTCGCGGTCGGATGCCCGCTGCCATAGCCCTCTGTGTAAACGATGGTCGGATCGCTCGCGAAGCGATAGACGTCGAACGAGCCTTGTAGCCCCGCGTGCGCCCCAGCTGAGAACGGCAGCACCTGGATGTTGATCCGGGGATTGTTCTCGAATGACAGCAAGTGGGCGAGTTGGTCCCGCATGGTCTCCCGGCTGCCAATCTCCTGGCCCAGCGCGGCCTCACTGAGAATCACCCAGAAGACCGGGGATACCTCCTTTTCGAGGATGCGCTGACGGGCGAGCCGTACAGCGGTGCGGTCGTCAAGGTCGGTCTTGTCGAGGACACCGAGTACAGAACTGGCGTAGTCCCTCGTCTGGAGCAGGCCGGGCACCATCTGGATCTCGAACGAGCAAATTTCGACGGCTCGCGCTTGCAGCTCCGCCACCTGCTGAAACCAGGCCGGAAGCTGACTGCGCATAACCAACTCATGCAGCCGCGACAGCGCCCCACCCGTCCCCAGCGCGATATCCACCCGCTCACTGAACGGCAACGTAGGCAACTTCCGGGCGGTTTCGATCTGGCCGACCAGCGACCCCGTGCAGTACACGATGTCCCCGAGCTGCTTCTGCGTCAGGCCGGCGGCCTCCCGGTGGCGGCGTAGCTCGAAGCCGTAGTAGTCGAGCGGCGAGGCGCCCGGGTCAAGGGTGTTGATGTGGGTCACGCAGAACCCCTCTCACGCAACTCGGCCCACTTCGGGACCCGTTGTATTCCAGCCGTAGCCCAACGTAGTCGTGCGAGGTCAGGCTCGTATCGTGAATCGATACATTCCCCCCACCTACACGGCTCCCTTCCGCCACCAGTACCGCCTGCGCCTCACCGTCGGCGAACACTCGGCCCGGCACATCCGCGCCATCGCGCGCTCGCTGCTCGACGAGTGGGGCATGCGCGAACTGACCGACGCGGTGGAGCTGGGCGTGACGGAGCTGGTCGCCAACGTCGTACGGCATGTTCCGGACCGGCGCTGTGAGGTGCTGATCCTGCGGCAGACGCGCGGGGTGCGGGTCGAGGTGGCCGACGGCTTCGGTCAACTCCCCGTGTTCTGCGGGGAGTCGATGCCGGAGGACGAGGGAGGCCGGGGCCTGCTGCTGCTCGACGCGGTGTCCGACAAGTGGGGTGTGGACCGTCGACACGATGGCGGAAAGTCGGTGTGGTTCGAGTGCTGGGGTGGAAAAAACCCCGCGTGTTGAAGCGAGATGAGCTGTTCGCGACAGTGCTGTCGCGGGTGCTGGACGATCCCGAGATCACGGCGAGCCTGGACAGGAGCGGCGGCGTCAGTGTGGAGCAGCTGCGCGTCGCCGCACAGGAGCGGCGGGTCGAGATACTGAGGCAGACCAGGAACGAGGAGGCCGCCTACGAACAGGCCGCGTCCAGAACGCGCGTCGAGGGCGGGCTCCTTCTGCTGCTGTTGGCGGCCGGCGCGCTGATCCTGCTGGCGCTGCTCGCGGTGGTCGTGGCGTATGCCTGGAACGAGGCACTGAAGGAAGCTCCGGTCGATGCCGTTTCCGTGCCGCTCACGTCCGCCGCGGGCAAGGGCTTCGAGTTTCTCGTGGGCATGGTCGTCCTCACGGGCGGGGTGGCCATCGTGAGCTGGGGCGCCTACTACGCTCTGTCGCCCGATGCCCGTGCGGGCGTACCAGCGGCGGAGGACCGTCAGCTGGCCGTCTGCACGGCGGTCACGTACTGCTTCATGGCGGTGGCGATCGGGGTCGGCCTGGGCGGGTATCCGGCGGAGGTCGCCTGGCAGCTCCAGCACGACAGGCGACTGGGAAGCGACGGCGGGTACGACTGGGCGATCTGGATCACGCTGGCCGCAGGGGCGCTGTTCGCCCTTCCCGTAGTGGTGGTCGCGAGACTCGCTCCGGACCGGTCCGAGTACCCCCACACCTTCGACCGCTGGCTCGCCGTACTCGAAGTCGGACCAGGGCAGCAGTTGGAGGCCCAACAGGAGGCCGCCGCCGAGTGGGAGGAGGCCGTGCGACAGGCCCTGCTGGGCTTCGCACGGGAGCAGATCAGCGAACGCGCCGAGGGTCTGCTCTCGACCGTGCTCACGATCAGCGAGGCGCCGGGCCTTCGGCAGCTGCGCCCCGGCCTGGAGCACGTACCGACCAGAGCCCATCGTCAACTGACCCTGATTAGTGCGGGGATGGAGAACGGCAGCGTCGCGCTGTCGGGGCCGCGCGGCGTGGGCAAGACACAGCTGCTGAGCGTGTTCTGCGAGGGCGAGGAGGGGGCTCCCTCGACGCAGTTGAGCCTGGTGGAGTCGGTGCCGGTGCTCTTCGACCGGCGGGAGTTCATGCTCCATCTGTTCTACAAGCTGTGCGAGCGCGTCATCAAGGAAGGTCTCGGCACCGCGCCGGAAGCCGAGCGGCACAAGCGCTCGATCCGCTATCTGCAGACCCACTCCGACGAAACGGGCCTCAGCGCCGGGTGGCGGAGCCTGAACCTGGCGGCGAAGCGGGCGACCGCGCACGCCCAGCAACCGCAGACGTACCCCGAGATCGTGGACAGCCTGAAGGGTTTTCTCGGCAAGACCGCGCTGCGGCTCCGCCAGGAGAGCCCGGGCCGACGCCTGGTGATCGGTATCGACGAACTCGACCGGATCGAGCCGGCCGCGACCGCCCGCACCTTCCTGAACGAACTCAAGGCGGTGTTCGACGTACCGAACTGCCTGTTCGTGCTGTCGGTCTCCGACGAGGCCCTGCGGGACGCGGAGTTGGCGCCGATCGGCCGACGGGACGCCTTCGACAGCGCGATCGACGAGGTCGTCCGGGTCGAGCCGCTCGATCAGCGGGAGGCCGAGCGGTTGCTGGGCCGCCGGGTGGTGGGCCTGCCCGTGCCGTTCACCGCACTCTTCTACTGCCTGTCGGGCGGCATGCCGCGCGATCTGCTGCGGACGGCACGCGCGGCGATCGCGTACGTGTCGCCGGAGCAGCCCCGTCCGCTCTCCGACCTCGCCGCCATGCTGGTGGACCGCGAACTGGACCGTGTCGCCCACTCGGCCGGGGGCGCCGAGGGGTCGGCCGAGCTGGCGCAGCTCTTCCGCAAGGACGTGATCGCCGAACACGGCGGACTCGGCGAACTGGGCGGCGTGATCCAACAGCAGGCCGGGGCGACCGGCGACCTCGCCCGCATGGGCGCGACGCTGGCCAACCGCGCCTATCACCTGGACACGGTGCTGAGGATCTTCACCACCGACCTCACCCGCGAGCTGACCCTCACGGCCTCGGATCCCGCCTTCTCCGGCTCCTTCTCCGCCCTCGCCAGGGCCCAGCGCGAGATCGGCACGGCCGACAAGCTGGCCCGGTCCACACTCCAACGGGTCCGGACAGCTTGGTCATTGCCGCGCCTGCCTGCCGTACCTCCCGTCCCTCCTGCCTGAGGTTGCCCGGGCTCTCCGCCCGCCAGTGAACGCTTCACCTCGGTTCCACGTCTTCGATCACGTGGCCCAAGCCGAGCAGCTCACTCGCGCCAGACCCACCGAGCCGATGCCCCCTGCCCGGAACCCGACGCGGTCTGGTGGGCCTTCCTCGCCACCGGCGGCGGCGACCTGGCCGCCCAGTACGCCTGGGCCGGCTTCACGGCACGGCACGGGGACTCGGCCTACAACCTGTTCTGGTACGGCGGCACGCACACCGCCAACTACAGCCTGATCTCCCCGTACCTGATGGCGGGCTCGGCGTGCGGGCGGTCACCGTCGTCTCCGGTGTCGTGGGCTCCTGGCTCGCGGCCCTCCTGATCACCCGTGTGAGAAGTCGGCACGGCGCTGAGCTGCTGTTCCAGGTGCTGACCGAACGAGAGGAGAAGAACAGCGTCGCAATCGCGCCGAAACCAGCTGACACTGGCGGTCGGGCAGACAGACGCTCCTACTCCGGTCCGAGGAGGGACGCGCTCGACTTCCCAGGCCCGGCCCTTCCTCGGCCGGAGCGGCATGGGGCACTGCTCCGCGACTTCGAGCTGCTGACCACGCCGGCGCGCGTTTCGCGGAGGTCGGGGATGTGGGGTGAGGAGTTCTGAGCGTCAGAAGGCCAGAGCGGTGAACGCTTCGTCCACGAGGCCGGGCAGATCCAGCTGGCCGTCGGAGGCGGTCCAGTGGTCAAGGGCCACGTTGAGGCATTCCAGTGCTGCGGAGGCGCGTGCGGCGTGGGCCAGCGTCGTCGGCTCGGACTTGCCGGTGCGCTCGGCGAGGGCCTTCGCGAGAGTCGGCCGCCATCCCTTCTGTTTCTCCAGGTGGCGCGCGCACAGGGCAGGGGTGTCCTGGACCAGCCGCGTGATTTCGAGCGCGCTCTGTGGGTCCTGCCGGTAGCGCTCCATCAGGGTGTCCAGTGCACGCCGCAGCGCGGTCCAGTCGTCCTCGGTGGCCGGGCGGGCGCGCAGCGCCTCGGCGACTTGCTCGCCGTGCGCGTCGAAGGCGCTGAGAACGGCCTCCTCCTTGTTGCCGATGTAGCGCAGGAATGTGCTGCGCGAGACGCCGGCGGCGGTGGCGAGGTCGTTCACGGTGACGTTCTCGTACCCCTCGCGGCGCACCAGGTCGAAGGCCACCTGGGCCAGCTCGGCCCGTACGGCACTGCGGGCGATGTCTCGGGTGCTGGTGCGGGTCACGGCTGGGGTCACGCCTCTGATGCTACTGCAGAAAAGACTCAAGATTGCAGTCCTGAGTGCCTACGTCTACTCTGACACAATGTTTCATCAATGGATCGTCGTGTCCGAGAAGCGCTCATGGGTCACACACGTGCACACCGGCTGGACGCTGCGCGCCAGCAGTGCGACAGCACGGACCGCGCTTCACCCCGGAGATGGCTGACTACTCCGCGCTTGGCATCACCAGCGTCAACACGCCCCGCCCCGCCGGGCACCCCCGCATCACCCAGACCAACCAACTGTTCAAACCGGAGGCATTCGCATGACCACCTCATCCATCCTCATCGTCGGCGCTGGAGCCACGGGGCTGCCCGTCGGCTACCACCTCGGGCTGGCGGGAGCCGACATCACCTTCCTGGTACGGCCGGGCCGCAAGGCGGCGCTCGGCTCCGCGCAGCAGCTGTACTGCTACGACGACACCGAACTGAAGACCTTCGGCAACTACCACGTCGCAGATGACGCGACAGAACTGACGGAAAGGGACTTCGAGTTCGTCATCATCACCCTGGACGGACACACCAGCCGGACGCAGGAGGGCACCGAGTTGCTGCGCAGCCTGGGCAAGGTGGTCCGGGCCAGCGACGCACACGTCATCATGTGCGGCTTCGGCCTCGGAGTCCGCGAGCACCACCTCCAGGCCCTGAGCATCGAGGAGGACCGGCTCACCCACGGATTCCTGGGCATGCTGAGCCACCAGGCCGCGGCCGACCTGCCCGTGCATCCGCCGACGGACCCGGCGACACTCGCGCAGGCCAGCGTTTGCTACCGGCATCCGGCGAGCCGGATCGGCTTCCGCATCGAGACGGGCAATGCGGCGGCCGCCGGGCGGTTCGCCTCGCTGTACGAACGCAGCGGCCAATCGCAGTGTGCGCAGATCCCCCGCGCCGTCGACGACGTCCTCTCCAACGCTGCCTCGCCGGTGTATGTGGCTGGCGAGCTCGCCGGCTGGCCCGACTTCGCGACCCTGACGCGGGACGAGGAGCTGTGGAATCTGGCCTGCAGCGCCCAGTCCGAGATCATGACTCTCCCGCGCCATGGCGCGACGGGGCAGCAGATGGCCAAGGCCATGGGCCCGCGCGAGACCGCCCAGGCACACCAGAGCATCGAACGGGACATGCTGCCGCTGGACTACCAGGCGTTCAATCGCTTCCACCATGGCGGGAAAGTCCGCGCCCAGGACGTCGAAACCCTGCACGACTGCCTGGCCGAAGGCCGCCGCACCGGCCATGCCATGCCAGCAGTTGAGGATCTACTGGAGCGGCTTGAGGCAGACCATGCCGATGAGCAGGCACAGTGACATCAGCCTGACCGTCCGCCTGCCTGAAAGGTGACGGGTGGAATCCGGAATGTTGCCCCCGACCCGGCAACGCCGCCCCTCCTCTCTGCAACCCCTGCCCGCCGGCACCCGCTTCTGCCGCCCTCGCGACCATGGCGAGCCCGGTGGCCGGGCTGTTCCTGGCGGTCGTGGGGGCCGCGTTCCTCCTCACCCGGGACTACCGCGGCGCGCTCGCCCTGCTTCTCCCGCCCGCGATGACCGTCGGCGCGACGACTCTCCTCTTCACCTTCGAGGGCGAGCAGTTGATGTTCGCGGACCGCGTCTGGCCGCCGTTCTTCCTGGGGCCGGCCGTCACCTTCCTCGCCCCGCGCGCGTGGCGGGCGCTTCGCCGAACTGTTCGCTCCCGCGGCGCTGTCGGCCGTCCTGATCGCCCAGCCCCGGCCGGCGAAGGTCCGCCGGAGGCTGCTGGTCACCGCGCTGGTCTTCTCGGTGGCCTGGGTCGGCAAGAAGACGGGCGACGATCTGTACGTCTCCACGAGGGTGCCCGCCTGGGCCGGCGAGACCAGAGGCGTGGTCCGCGCCCTCGGCCGGCTCGGCGCCGACCGCACCCGCGTCGAGGTCGTCCCGGCCCGCAACCACCGCGAGGCCAGCGGGCTCGCCCCGCACGTCAACATGGCCCGCGGCTGGAACCGGCAGCTCGACATGGAGCGGGCCCGCCTCTTCTACGACGGCTCCTTCTCGGCCGCCACCTACCGGGCGTGGCTGGACCGCTGGGCCGTCGGCTACGTCGTCCGCTCGGCAAGCCCGACGGATACGCCAAGGCCGAGGCACGTCTCGTACGCGATCACCGGCCCGAGTGGCTGGAGCCGGTCTGGCAGGACGCGCACTGGCGGGTCTTCCGGGTACGCGACGCGGTACCACTGGTGTCGGACCCCGCGAGCGTCGTGTCGACGTCCAGCGCCGACGTCGTCGTCCACATGCCGAGGGCGGGCACCGCCATCATCCGCGTCGCCTACTCACCATGGCTCCGCGTGGACGGCGGCGGCTGCCTGAGCCCACAGGGCGAGTTCACCCGTCTCACGACCGCCGCCCCCGGCGAGTACCGGCTCAGCTCGGAGTACGGTCCCGCACCGGAGCCGGGGAGCTCCTGCTGACCAGGGGCCTCGGCCGCCGCCCGTGGGCCCTGGAACAGGTACGTCACCCCGAAGCCGGCGGCCACGACGGCCGCGCCGCCGGCCGCGTCCAGGATCCAGTGGTTGCCGGTGACGACGATCGAGGTGAGCGTGAAGAGGGGGTGCAGCAGGCCCAGGGCCTTCAGCCACCATCTGCGGGCGAGGATGAGGATGACCAGGCCGCACCAGAGGGACCAGCCGAAGTGCAGGGACGGCATCGCCGCGTACTGGTTGGTGAGTTCGGTGAGCGTGCCGTAGTCGGGCCGGGAGAAGTCCTGGGTGCCGTGGACCGTGTCGATGAAGCCGAGGCCGGGCATCAGGCGGGGCGGGGCGAGCGGGTAGAGCCAGAAGCCGATCAGGGCGAACACCGTCGCGGAGCCGATCGCGGTGCGGGCCCAGCGGTAGTCGACGGGGCGGCGCCAGTAAAGGACGGCGAGGATCGTGAGCGGGACGCCGAAGTGGAACGACTCGTAGTAGAAGTCGCAGAAGTTCCGGAGCCAGTCGACCCGCACGACGGTGTGGTTGGCCCAGTACTCGATGTCGATGTGCAGGGCGCGTTCGACGGAGTGGACCTGCGCGCCGTGCTCCTCGGCGGTCGCCCGGCCCGCCGAGTTGGAACCGCCGGCCGCGGCGAGGCGGATCTGCGCGTACACGTCGTAGGTGACCCGGATCAGCAGCAGCTCGAAGAGCAGGTTCGGGCGACTGAGCACCCGGCGCAGGAACGGCACCAGCGGGATGTGCCGGAAGCGGGAGGGGACCGGGTCGGCGTACCGGGTCGGCAGCGGTGTCCGCCAGTACGGCGACGTGCGCGACAGGAACGGGACGACGGCGGCCGTGGCGAGCGCGGCCAGGAGGACCAGGTCGGCGCGCAGGGGGCGGAAGACCGCCTGGTCCGGCAGCATCATCCTCGCGGGCAGCGTCATCACCAGGACGACGGCGACCGGCCACACGTACCGGTCGCCCGCCCGCCTGCCGACCTGCCCGACGACCGCGAGCAGCACCCACAGCAGCTGGTGCTGCCAGGCGGTGGGGGACACGACGATGGCGGCGCAGCCGGTGATCGCGACGGCGAGGAGGAGCTGTCCGTCGTGGGCGTAGCGCACGGCGCGGCGCATCGCGAGGACGGCGACGGCGGCGCCGAGGAACAGGAAGAGGGCGATCTCCAGGGGGCCGGTCAGCCCCAGCCGGAGCAGGGCGCCGTGCAGGGACTGGTTGCCGAGGTCGTCGGCGCTGCCGCCGAGGCCGACGCCGGCCATGTGGTGGACCCAGTACGTGTAGGAGTCGTGCGGCATCGCCGCCCAGGCGAGCACCGTGCTCGCGGCGAACGTGATGCCCGCGGTGAGCGCGGCCGGGCGCCGGCCGGTGAACCACAGCAGCGGGGCGAACAGCAGCAGGGTCGGCTGGAGCGCGGCAGCGAGGCCGATCAGCACGCCGCCGGCCCGTTCGCCGCGCACGGCGAAGCAGCCGAGCAGGACGAGCAGCACCGGCATGATGCTGGTCTGGCCGAGGTAGAGGGTGTTGCGCACCGGCAGCGACAGCATCAGCAGGCTGATCGCGACGGGTGCGGCGAGCAGGGCGGTCCGCCGGCTCACCGGCTGCGGCAGGGCGCGGGCGGCGACCAGGCCGAGGGCGACGACGAGCAGCAGCGTGCCGAAGCTCCAGCCCCAGCCGAGGGCCTGTTCGGCTGCGCGGGTGAGGGGTTTGAGGACGAGTCCGCCGAAGGGCGTACCGGTGAACTGCGTCGACTCGTACAGCGAACCCTTCACATGCAGGACGCCTTCCGGCCCGACCCAGGTCTCCAGGTCCGTCAGCCGTTCCCCGCGCGGGGTACTGAGGACGACGGCCAGCTGCCGCACGGCGAGTATCGCGGCGATCAGCCACAGGCCGAGCCGCGTCAGGCGCAGGCGTGCCTGGACCGTGCCGACGGCCGTGGCTCCGAGTGCCTGCGCCGGTCGCCCACCGTGCTCCGCATTCACGCCCCGTCGGCCTCCAGCCCCGGTCGTTTCACGTCCCACGCGTAAGGAATCCCTACGAACCCTAAGCGGCCCACCCCCTCTCAAAGCGCCGCAGACACCCTCATTTCGCCCGCACCTTTCCCCCCTTTTGCCCCGATTGACGATAGTCGCGGGTCGATACCCGCGCCTCCGGTGGGGCCGCCGCAACGGAACCGAGCCGTCCGCCGTACCGTCTGATGCCCTGGCGTCGGCACGGGGAGGGGCTTGCGGGAATGGAGGGGCTGCGCGCGATGGCGGGTCTACTGCGGCGGAGGGTTCCGGAGCGGGTGGGGGCGGCCGGGCCGGCGGGGACTCCGGCCGGGACCGGGGCCCGCTCCCGGGTCCTCGCCGTCCTCCTCGCCCTGCTCACCCTCCAGCTCGGCCAGTTCGCGTACCCCGCGTGGGCCTGTGGCTGCGGGGCCATGGTGCCCGGTGAGGCGGGGCGGGTGACCGTGGGGCGGGAGGAGTCCGTCGTGCGGTGGGACGGGGTGCGGGAGCAGGTCGTGATGCGGCTGACCGTACGCGGGGACGCCGAGCGGGTCGCGTGGATCATGCCGGTGCCCGGGCGGGCGACGGTCCGGCTCGGCGACCCCGGCCTCTTCGACGAGCTGCACGAGGTCACCGCCCCCGTGCACCGCGAGCGCCCCCACTTCTGGCCCCAGGACGGCGACTGGCCCCTGGTGACCGGCGACGGCACCGCGGGCCGGCCACGCCCGCCCGGGTTCGGCGCCGGACCTCCCGTGGACGTGGTCGGCCGGCAGCGGCTCGGCCCCTTCGACGTGGCCCGGCTGACCGCCACCGACCCCGACGCCCTCGACGGCTGGCTGGACCGCAACGGCTTCGCGCTGCCGCCCCGGCTGGACGGGGCCCTGCGGCCGTATGTCCAGAAGCGCTGGGAGTACGTCGCCGTCAAGCTGGCCCCACAGCGCACCGGCGAGCCCCTGACCGGCACCCTGGACCCGCTGCACCTCACCTTCCGGGCCGACGAGCCGGTCTACCCGATGCGCCTGTCCCGCCTCGCCGAGACCCCGCAGTCGCTGGGCCTGTACGTCCTGGCCGCGCACCGCATGGAACCGAGCTCGCGGATCGGCGGCGAACGCCCCCGGGTCACCTACGCGGGCCGGGTGACGGCGAAGAGCGGCCCCCTGGCCGAGCTGGCGGCCGGCACACCGTTCCTCACCGCGATCGGCCAGGAGTTCCCCTACCCCGCGCGGATCTCCGGCGACCATGTGCTGCGCCGGGCACCGGCCGACGACGCCTTCCAGCAGGTGATCCACGAGGACCGGCTGCGCACGGTGGCCGGCCTCCCCGCCTGGCTGCTGACGGTGACCGGCGGGCTGGCCCTGGCCATGACGACACCGGCCGTGCTCGCCGTACGCCGGTCCCGGCGCCCGGAGCCACCGCCGCCTGCGCCGATCGGCTGAATCCAGGATCCTGGAAACCCCGACGGGGAAACGGAAATCCCCGGCGGGGAACGGGGCACGCGACTATATTCGTTAGCACATCTAGTTAGCGCTTCTAACTAGCTATACGAAAGGTAAGGCGATGAGCGAGTCGCAGCTCTGGGACGACGTCGACGATTACTTCTCCGCCCACCTCTCACCGGAGGACGAGACCCTCCAGGCGACCCTGCGCGACAGCGACGCGGCCGAGCTCCCGCCCGTGAGCGTCACCGCGCCCCAGGGCAAGCTCCTCCAGCTCCTCGCCCAGATCCAGGGCGCCCGCAACATCCTGGAGATCGGCACGCTCGGCGGCTACAGCACCATCTGGCTGGCCCGCGCCCTGCCCGCCGACGGCCGCCTGATCTCGCTGGAGTACAGCCCCAAGCACGCCGAGGTCGCCACCCGCAACCTCGCGCGTGCCGGACTCGACAAGGTCGCCGAGGTGCGGGTCGGCCCGGCCCTGGAGTCGCTGCCCAAGCTGGCCGACGAGAACCCGGCCCCCTTCGACCTGGTCTTCATCGACGCCGACAAGGCCAACAACCCCCACTACGTCGAGTGGGCCCTGCGGCTCACGAGCACGGGCAGCCTGATCATCGTGGACAACGTGGTGCGCGGCGGCCGGGTCGCCGACGCCGACAGCACGGCGCCGGACGTCCAGGGCACCCGTACCGCGATCGAACTGATCGGCAGCCACCCGAGGCTGAGCGGCACGGCGATCCAGACGGTGGGCACCAAGGGCTACGACGGCTTCGCCCTGGCCCGCGTCCTGGCGTGAGCCACACACCCCCGGGGCCGCTCAAGCCTCGTGGTAGAAGCCGACGTTGACGCTGCGCGGCGCGGTGCGGTCATGGATGACGATCTCGCCGCTGCCGCCCCCCGGCAGCGGCACGGTCCCGCCGTAGCCGATCGGCTGGGCGAAGTCCCCCACCGTCAGCCGCACCTCGGAGGACGGGTCGGGCTGCGAGCCGCGCAGCCAGGTCACCTGCCAGGTGCCGTCGGGTCCGCACAGGAACTCCAGGTGGACCCGCGACACGAACAGCCAGTCGTCCGGCGTCGAGAGCCGGCACACCGTCTTGTCCCGGCCCACCCGCAGCACGGCGCCCGGCTCGCTGGGCGCGTCGGCCATGAGCATGCCGGCCGTGGCACCCTCGTCCGCCGCGGACACGGCGGCCATGGTGAGTTCGAGCACGTGCGCTCCTCCTGAAACGTCCTTGTGAGGCAGCCGTTTTGGCCACCGACGCCGCATGATAAATCGCCCGGCACCGCCGCGTCCGGCACAATGAACTCATGACCGAGCGAAAGCCCCCCGGTGTCCCGTTCGAGTCCTGGGTCGACCGGCAGATCCACGACGCGCAGTCGCGCGGCGACTTCGACGGACTGCCCGGAGCCGGCAAACCGCTCCCCGACGACCTGGAATCCCCCTACGACGAACTGTGGTGGGTCAGACGCAAGATGGCCCGCGAGGGCCTGTCGGTCCTGCCCCCGGCGCTCGCCCTGCGCAAGGAAGCGGAGGACGCGCTGACGGCGGCGTACGCGGCCCCGTCCGAACGGACGGTGCGGAAGATCATCACGGACGTCAACGCCAGGATCCGCGACATGCTCCTGAAGCCGCCGCCCGGCCCTCCCCTGGGCCGCAAGCCGTACGACGTCGAACAGGTCGTACGGGAGTGGCGGGAGAGGCGCCGGACGGCGGGCGAGTCGGATGTGCCGGGTGGGTCAGAGGCGTAGCAGCCGTTCCGCCAGCTCCCGGTAGTCACGCAGCGCGAGCCGGAGCTGCTCGGTGTCGGCCTGCTCGTCCGCCGACTGCCAGGCCCCGCGCAGAGTACGGCGACGCCGGGTCACCGCCTCGCTGAAGCGGGCGGCGAGCTCCTCCAGGACGCGGTCCGCCTCCTCGACGGCGGCCCGGGGGCCGTCCACGAATCCGGAGACCGCGTGCTGGAGCTGGAGCCCGAACTTGTCGGCCTCCTCATGCGGGAAGAGCGCGCTCACGTCGCTCCCGGTTGTCGTCACGTCCGTCATGCCCCTCAACTCCCCTTCGCGTGACGCCCGGTGAAGCCCCACGGCAGATGGCCACGATGCCCACCGGAGCCCTTCGGCGACTCACGCGGCTCACGGGTCTCCCGCGAGTCCCCACGCCGACGCCCGACCGGCCCGGTCAGCTCCTCGAACAGACCCCGGGCCGCGATCATGGCCTCGCGCATCTCCTCGGTACCCGCCGCCCGGCCTTCGCCTGCCGGCCCTCGCCCGTCACTCACGGGCGTGTGGGCGACGCGGTGCACGTGCCGGTAGCCCTGCACCTGGTGCGCGTGGTGCACGGACAGGGCGGACAGCTGCTCCTCGTACTGCGCGCCGTCCGGGAAGCCGCGTGCCTGCGCGAGGTCCGCGAGCAGCCGGTCCGCCTCGTCGACAGCCTCCTTCGGCGAGTCGACGAAGTGCTCCTGAGCCGCCGTCCAGCGCGCCTCGAACCGCTCGGTCTCCTCCGGCGCCAACGGCCGCTCCCGCAGCCCGCCGTGCGCTCCACCCTCCCCCACTCTCGAATACGCTCGAGCGGGAGGTGCCCCCAGGCGAGTTCACGCTCGGCGGCCTTGGCGTCCCCGTCGTGCCGGGCCACGGCCCGGTCGTATTCGGGCCCGAAGCGCCGCTTCAGACCTCGACCGCTCCGCGTACCCCGGGCACGCGGAGCCAGGACGGCCGCGCCGAGCACGACGACGACCGCCACCATCACGATCAAAATGATCACACCTGTGGACATGTGTGCCGGGTTGCCCCCAGAACGCACCTCAAACGGCCACCCCCGGCGTGTCGATCCGGCCCGCCCCCGATCGGCGTAAGGGTGAAAGGCACCAACTCGGCCAAGCCACGGAGAAGAACCATGAGTGACGTCATCGCACAGATCTCCATGTCGCTGGACGGCTGCGTCGCGGGCCCCGACCGAGGCCGCGAACACCCCCTGGGCATCGGCGGCGAACGCCTGCACCAGTGGGTCTTCGGCCTCCGGAGCTGGCGCAGGGAGCAAGGCGTCAAGGGCGGCGCGGAGGGCCCCGAGGACGATCTGGTCGCCGCGTGGATCAAACGCCTCGGCGCGGTCGTCATGGGCCACACCATGTACCTCACCGGCGAGGTGCCGTGGGGCGACAACCCGCCCTTCCACATGCCGGTGTACGTCGTGACCCACACCCCCCGCGAGTCCCTGACCAAGGAGGGCGGCACCGTCTTCCACTTCGTCACCGAGGGCCCGGAACACGCCCTGGCGCTGGCCCGCGAAGCGGCCGGGGACAAGGACGTCTCCCTGGCCGGCGGGGCCGACCTGGTCCAGCAGTTCATCCGCGCCGGATGGCTGGACGAACTGCTCCTCCACGTCGTACCCGTCCTGACCGGCGAGGGCGGCCACCGCCTCTTCGACAACATCGGCGACCAGCCCGTCGAATGGCGAAAGACGCAGGTACTGGACGCCCCGGAAGCCACACATATCCGGTTGCGCGCCACCCGCCCCCGCTCCGCAGAATGACCCAATGCCCTGGACCATCACCCCGGAACCCCCCGACTCCCCCACCGCAGCCGCGCTCTGGCGGGCGTACTACACGGAGGTCAGCGACCGCTACTACCTCCTGCACGAGGGACGCCGTACGGCTCCGGACGAACTGGAACGCGAGATCGCCGCCCGCACCGGCGACGAACTCCGGCCCCCGAGCGGCCAGTTGCTGGTGGCCCGGCACGACGGCGTCCCGGCAGGCTCAGCAGGCGTAAGACTCCTGACCCCGGAAACCGCGGAACTGACCCGCGTCTTCCTCCACGAGCCGATGCGCGGCAAGGGCGGCGCCCCCCTCCTCGTCCAGGCCGCCGAAGCAGCGGCCCGAACCCTGGGCGCGACCCGCATGATCCTCGACACCCGCCACGACCTGACAGAGGCCCGCGCCCTCTACACAAGACTCGGCTACCAGGAAACGCCCCCGCACAACAACGACACCTACGCAGAACACTGGTTCACCAAGCCCCTGCACTGACACCCACCCCCGGGACGCATCGGAGGATGGCGCGCACCCCCACGGGCCCGCAGTCGCGAACGGCGGCAAGGGGCGTCGTCGGGGGATGGCGCGCACCCCCACGGGCCCGCAGTCGCGAACGGCGGCAAGGGGCGTCGTCGGGGGATGGCGCGCACCCCCACAGGCCCGGCAGCCGCGAACGGCGGCAAGGGGACGCGTCGGGGGGTGTCCGCCCGCAGAGTCCGGTGTCAAGGCTCGGCACCTCCTGGCAAAAGCCCAACGCACCGGACCGAGGACGGACACCCCCCGACGCGTCCCCGACCCACAACCTCACGCCCCCGCGCTCCACGAGCCCCCACCGAACCCGCACAGGCGCCGCAGGCATCCACCCCCGAACCCGCACCCGAACCCGCACTGGCGCCGCCCACATGGCAACCCAGCCCAGACCCCCGCAGAAACCCTGGTCAACCGCCGGAGGCACCCGGCTGTTCGCGTTCCGACCCGCACAACTCCTCGTTCAGCTCCTTCACCAACTGCACCAGATCAGTAGGCCGATCCGGCCCCCACCAGTCCCCCAACAACTCGGCCAACGACGCCTCCCGCACCCGCGCCAACCGCTCGGCCACCTCCCGCCCCTCATCGGTCAGCACCAGGTCGAGCCCCTCCCGCACAGCCAGCCGCCGCACCTCGACCTGCCGAGCGGCATCGAGGATCACCGGCAACGGCACGGAACTCCGCTCGGCGAGCAGCGCCGGCTCCGCCCACCCGTACTTCTTGATCCGCAGCAACAGCCAACTGGCCGCGGGCAACAGGTCGTACCCGGCCCGCTCGGTGATCTCCCGGTAGATCTCACGCCGCCCCTCCCGCGTCCCGAGCACCGACAAAGCCCGGCACACCTCGTCGTACGACGACCGCTCGACGGGATTGCTGGCCAGCGTCTCGGTGACATCGGGCGCGGTCACCGACCCCCGCAGCTTGTCCTCCCGCAGGAACCAGGCCAGCACGAACCCCAGCAGGGCGACCGGCGCGGCGTACAGGAACACATCGGTGATCGAGGACGCGTACGCGTCCAGCGCGGCCGGCCGCAGGTCGCCCGGCAACCGTGCGATGTCCCGCGGATCGGCCTCCAGCGACGCCAACGAGACCCCGGCCGGAAGCCGAACCCCCGAAAACGCCTCCCCGAGCTTGTCGTCGAGCCGACCGGCGAAGATCGTGCCGAAGATGGCGACGCCGAACGAGGCCCCGATGGACCGGAAGAACGTGGCCCCGGAGGTGGCGACGCCGAGGTCCTCGTACGACACGGCGTTCTGCACGATCAGCACCAGCACCTGCATGACCAGGCCGAGCCCCAGCCCGAACACGAAGAAGTAGACGCTCATCGCCCAGGTGGAGCTGTCCACCTCCAGCTGGTGGAGCAACAGCAACCCAAGCGTGGTGACCCCGGTCCCCGCGACCGGAAACACCTTCCAGCGCCCGGTACGGCTGACGATCTGCCCGGACGCGGTCGACGCCAGCAGCATCCCGGCGACCATCGGCAGCATGTGCACACCGGACATGGTCGGACTGACACCCTGCACGACCTGGAGAAACGTCGGCAGGTAGGTCATCGCGCCGAACATGGCGAACCCGACGATGAAGCTGATGACAGCGGACAGCGAGAAGGTCCGCACCCGGAACAGCTTCAGCGGCAGCACAGGCTCCGCGGCCCGCCGCTCGACAGCGACGAACGCGCCGACGAGCACCACGCCCAGCACCGCGAGCCCGACGATCTGCGCCGACCCCCACCCCCACGTGGTCCCCCCGAGGGACGCGACCAGCACCAGACAGGTGGCGACGGAGGCGATGAGAAACGTACCCAGATAGTCGATGACGTGCCGCGTCGACTTCCGCGGAATGCGCAGGGCACCCGCGATGACGATCAGGGCGACGACTCCGACGGGCAGATTGACGTAGAACACCCACCGCCAGCTCAGATGCTCCGTGAACACCCCACCGAGCAACGGCCCGAGCACACTCGTCGCCCCGAACACGCCACCGAACAGCCCTTGGTACCGCCCCCGTTCCCGCGGCGAGACGATGTCCCCCACGATCGCCATGGACAGCACCATCAGCCCGCCACCGCCGAGCCCCTGGACGGCACGGAAGGCGATGAGCTGAGCCATGTTCTGCGACATGCCGCACAGCGCCGAGCCGACGAGAAAGATCACGATCGCGATCTGGAAGAGCCGCTTGCGCCCGTACTGGTCACCGAGTTTGCCCCACAGCGGAGTCGCCGCGGTGGACGCCAGCAGATACGCGGTCACGACCCAGGACAGATGCTCCAGGCCGCCGAGGTCGCTGACGATGGTCGGCAGTGCGGTCGAGACGATGGTCTGGTCGAGCGCGGCGAGCAGCATGCCGAGAAGCAGCGCGCCGATGGAGACGAGGACGTTGCCGGGCACGTTCTCGTGCGCCTCGGCTCCGCGCCTCGGGGGCTGCGCGTCACGCACATGTCCCGTCCTGCCGTGCGCGTCCCCGGCCATGTAGACCTCCCGACGGTCTCGTTACCTCCCCCAGCATGATCGCTATGCCCGGTTATGGCCTGTCGAGTCCCTTTGGAAGCGGTCCTTCCGGGGGTTACGGAGGCGACGTGAAAGACGTCTGCATAATCTGGGGAGTCCGCGAGGGGGAGGGACGAAGGCGTGACAGAGCGGACGGGCGCGAAGGGTCCGGAAGACCGAGGGAGCCGGGAAGGCCGGATGGGCCACCAAGGCCCGACAGGCCGCGACGGCCACGCCTGCCCGGAGTGCGGCACGCCGAGAGGAGCCGACAACACCCCGTCCTGCGGCTGCGGCCGACGCGCGTCCGAGGCCCTGCGAGACGCCCGCACGGCGGAGGCGGCCGCGGCGGAGGACTTCGATCCGCTGCGCATACGGCCATACGTGGAGTTGGAGACCGACGGCGACAGTGCCGACACCGACCCCGGTCCCCGCAGCGACGAAACGATAACCCTGCGGCCGCTACCACCGGCCGCGGCCCCAGCACCGGCACCGGCACCGCCCTCCGCACCGAGCACACGGGACCTGAGCCTGTTCGAGCCGGACACGCCCGAGGACGACACCCGGGACAACGCTCCCGACCGGGCGACCCGCCACCGCCCCACCCGCACCCGCACGGTCCTGCTCGGCACGGGCGGCGCGCTCGTGGCCGTGATCGCGGCGGCGGGTCTGGCGAGCGGCCTGTTCGCGTACGAGACGCCGTCCCGGGACACGGCGCTGCCGGACGACGTACGGGCAGGCGTCCCGGCCCCGTCGACCAGCGAGGCGTCGGAGTCTCCCGTCCCGACGGAGACGGCGACGCGGTCGGCACCGCTCCCGGCATCCCCGCCGCCCACCGGGAGCGCGTCCGCCTCCCCGTCCCCGTCACGGTCCAGCACGCCCCCGACCCCGTCCCCCACGACGGAACCGACGACCACCGCCCCCTCACCCACGGAGGCCGCCGACGCCCAGGAGGAGTCCGTCGCGGCGCGAGAGACCGAGCCCCCCACCCTCCAACGCGGAGACAAGGGCCCCGAGGTCACCGAACTCGAACTGCGCCTGACCCAGCTGGGCCTCTACACGAGGGACGCCAGGGGCAACTACAACGAGGGTGTCGAGGACGCGGTGAACAGGTACCAGTGGGCGCGGGGGGTGCAGCCGGAGGAGTACGGCGTGTACGACCTGGCGACGCGGGAGCGGCTGGAGTCGGAGACGACCGAGCCGTGACACGGTTCGCCCCATAGCTCGGGGGCTGCGGATTCGACGGCGACTGCGGGCCGTCCGTACTGGTCGCGCGGTTCCCCGCACCCCTGCCCAAAGGGGCGCGGGGAACTGCGCGAGCAACCCACCACAACCCGCGGCCGCCGTCGAACCCCGAGCCCCGGGCTCTCAGGCGACGTACAGCCGGACCTCGCCTCCGGCGCCCGGCTCGACCCGAACCTGCCGCAGATCGGCCACGGCGACATCCGGCCCATGGAACCGGGCCCGCGGCCCGACGCCCACCACCCGCATCCCCGCGGCGCGCCCCGCCTGGATCCCGGCCGCCGAGTCCTCGAAGACCACACAGTCCTCCGGCGCGACCCCCAGCCCGGCCGCCCCCTTCAGAAAGCCCTCCGGATCGGGCTTGCTCGCGCCCACCGACTCCGCGGTCACCCGCACATCCGGCAACGGCAGCCCGGCGGCAGCCATCCGCGCCGTGGACAGCGCGACGTCGGCCGACGTCACCAGCGCGTGCGGCAGCCCCTCCAGCGAGGCCAGGAACTCAGGGGCCCCCGGAATCGGCACCACGCCCGCCACATCCGCCGTCTCCTCGGCAAGCATGCGCGCGTTGTCCGCGTGGTTCTGCTCCGTCGGCCGGTCGGGCAGCAGCAGGGCCATCGAGGCGTGCCCCTGTCGCCCGTGCACGACCTTCATCACCTCGTCCCCGTCCAGCCCGTGCCGCTCGGCCCAGCGGCGCCAGATCCGTTCCACGGCGGCGTGCGAGTCGACGAGGGTGCCGTCCATGTCGAGCAGGAGGGCACGGGCGGTGAGGACAGCGGGCGTGGTGGGCGCGGCGGGCACGGGGGTGGCCGACATCGGCAGCTCCAGGGCGAGGGGCGCGGGGGTGTACAGGGGTGGCCCCCGGGAGGACAAGGTGGTCCCGCCCGCCGGTCAGGGAAAACGGGCGGGAGCCACTTTGTTCCTCCACGGTACAAAATCGATCCCGATCGCGCCACCGCCTCCAGAAACCGTTCACCGACAGTTCAGCCGGCACCCGGCTCAGGCACCGAACGCCTCCGCGGCCCGCCTCACCCGGAGACCGCCTCCCACAGGCTCCACACGCCCAGCCCGAGCATCAGCGCCGCCGCCACCTTGGTGATCAGCCGCAGCGGCACCCGACGCATCAGCGCCTTCCCGCCGAGGATCCCGAGCCCCGCCACGGCCCACAGCGCCAGCACCGCACCGATCCCGACCGACAGGGGGTCGTCGTAACGCGCCGCGAGGTTCGCCGTCATGATCTGCGTCAGATCCCCGAACTCGGCGACCAGGATGAGCATGAAGCCGGCCCCGGACACCTTCCAGAAGGACTGGTTCTCCGGCTTGCGGATCTCCTCGTCACCCTCGGCCCCGCCCTTCGCCATGAGCAGCACCGCCGCGCCACCCAGGAAGAGCACGCCCGTCACCGCGTGCACGATCTGCTGCGGCAACAGCGTCAGCACACTGCCGGCCGCCACGGCGAGGGCGACATGCACCGCGAACGCGGCGGCGACGCCCGCGAAGACGTAGGAGGCGCGGTAGCGCGTACCGAGGACGAGTCCGGCGAGCGCGGTCTTGTCGGGCAGTTCGGCGAGAAAGACGACGCCGAAGACGACGGCCGTCACGGTGAAGCTGATCAAGGTCCCTCAATCGGTCGGGGCTGCCCCACCGAGAGCGATGCAACTGCGCTGCGACACCTCGGCACGGCAGCACACGTAGCACCTGTGTCTGACGACACGGGCGTGCACTGCTTGCCGAAGGTCTCGCTGGCCGACCCCGTGAACGAGGTCCGCCTCCGGGCGCCGGCTCAGACGAGCTGAGCAGTATGTCGACGGTCCGGCGAAGAGCTACTCCCCTTCTGCGCGGCCCATCGTACGGGACGCCCTCGACCGATTCACAGGAAGAAAGTCACACCCTCAACCTTGTCGTGTCATGAGCGCGTCATTAACTTCTTACCCGACGCACACCTCCCCGCAATGCGGCGCCGCGAGCATTCCATCGCCCGCACGCCAACACCCCCACCTCCCAAGGGAGTTCGCATGTCGAAGTTCTACGCGCGTCGACGGATCAGCATACTCGCGGCCCTCAGCGGCCTCATAGCCTCCGTCGCCCTTTTCAACGCCCCCACCGCCTCCGCGGCGCTCCCCACCCCCGTCAGCGGCGCCACCGCCCGCGGCTACCTGGCCCAGCTCACCGTGGCCACCGAGGACCGCACCGGCTACGACCGCGACCTCTTCCCGCACTGGATCACCCAGTCCGGCACCTGCAACACCCGCGAGGTCGTCCTCAAGCGCGACGGCACGAACGTCGTCCAGGACTCCGCCTGCGCCGCCACCAGCGGCAGCTGGTTCTCCCCGTACGACGGCGCCACCTGGACCGCCGCCTCCGACCTCGACATCGACCACCTCGTCCCGCTGGCCGAAGCCTGGGACTCCGGTGCCGACAGCTGGACCACCGCCCGGCGCCAGTCGTTCGCCAACGACCTCACCCGCCCGCAGCTGATCGCCGTCACGGACAACGTGAACCAGGCGAAGAGCGACCAGGACCCGGCCGAGTGGATGCCGTCGGTCAGCTCGTACCGCTGCACCTACGTCCGCGCCTGGGTCCAGGTGAAGTACTACTACGGCCTCTCGGTCGACTCGGCGGAGAAGTCCGCCCTCACGAACTACCTCGCGAGCTGCTGACGGAGTTCGGCAAACCGTGACCTGCGGAACCTCCCCGCCCACCTTCGTCGTTCCGTACCGTACGGGGCGACGGAGGAGGGTGATCACGTGGCCGAACTGCGCCTGGGGCCGCTGCTGAGGTACGCCGACGGCTCGTACGCGACCGTCTGGGTCGAGGCGAGCCGTCCGTGCACCGCCGAAGTGCGCGGTGCGGACGGCGCCCGGGGCACCACCCGCACCTTCCAGATCGCCGGGCATCACTACGCCCTCGTGCCGGTGACCGGTCTCACCCCGGGGGCGACGACCGCGTACGAGGTCTTCCTCGACGGCCTGCGCGTGTGGCCGCTGCCCGACACCCCGTTCCCGCCCTCCGTCATCCGCACCCCCGCCGAGGGCGACACCGTCCGCCTGGCCTTCGGCTCCTGCCGCTGGGCCGCGCCGCCCGCCGGTGAGAAGGACCCCGTCGGCCCGGACGCCCTGGACACGCTGGCCGCCCGGATCGCGGCCGACCCGGCGGGCGAACGGCCCGATGTGCTGGTCCTGCTGGGCGACCAGGTCTACGCCGACGAGACCTCCAAGGCGACCCGGCGCTGGCTGGCCGCCCGGCGCGACCTGAGCGAGCCGCCGGGCGACGAGGTCGCGGACTACGAGGAGTACACCCGGCTGTACTACGAGTCCTGGCTCGACCCGGAGGTCCGCTGGCTGCTGTCCACCGTGCCGAGCTGCATGATCTTCGACGACCACGACGTCATCGACGACTGGAACACCTCCGCGGCCTGGCTCGCCGACATGCGGGCCACCCCGTGGTGGCGCGAACGGCTGCTGAGCGGACTGATGTCGTACTGGGTGCACCAGCACCTCGGCAACCTGGCGCCGCACGAGCTGGCCGCCGACCCGCTCTACGCCGCCGTACGCGAAACCCCCGACGGCACCGACCTGTTGCGCTCGTTCGCCTGCGAGGCGGACACCGAACCGTCCTCCGTCCGCTGGAGCTACCGGCGCGACTTCGGCCGCGTACGGCTGCTGATGGTGGACACCCGGGCGGCGCGCGTGCTCGACGAGGGCGCGCGCTCGATGCTCGACCCGGGCGAGGCGCGCTGGCTGCGCGAGCAGGCGCTGGACGCGCGCGGCTCGTACGACCACCTCCTCATCGGTACGTCCCTGCCGTGGCTGCTGCCGCACCTGGTGCACGACGCCGAGGCGTGGAACGCGGCCCTGTGCCGGGGCGACCGCGGGGAGCGCTGGGCGCGGTTCGGCGAGAACCTGCGGCGGCGGGCCGATCTGGAGCACTGGGCGGCGTTCCCGGCGTCCTTCGACGCGCTGGCGGCGCTGATCGCCGAGGCCGGGTCGGGCGCGCAGGCGCCGGCGACGGTGTGCGTGCTGTCCGGGGACGTGCATCACGCGTATGTGGCCGAACCGGCGTGGCCGGCCGGCGAGGGCCCCGACGCCCGCGTCTTCCAGCTGACCTGCTCCCCCGTCCACAACGCCATCCACCTGGCGATCCGGCTCGGCTTCCGCTTCGGCTGGAGCGGGGTGGCCCGGGTACTCGGCCGACGCTTCGCGGGACACGGCGGCTGTCCCGAGCCCTCTGTCGACTGGCGCCGCACGGGTGGCCCGTGGTTCGGCAACCAGCTGATGACCCTGACGCTGAGGGGGCGTTCGGCGCGGCTGCGGCTGGAGCAGGCGAGGGAGGCGCGCGGAGGCGGGGCGCGGCTGAGGACGGTGGTGGAGTCGGAACTCGCGCCGTGAGCGTGAGGTGGTCCGGTGCGACGGCGGCCGCGGGTCACGTGCGGCTGGTCCCGCGGCCCGGCACCACGCGCGGCCGCCGTCCCGCACTCACACACCCCCGGTCTCGGTCAGCCCCGCTCCCGGCGGCATGATGAGCCGGACCGTCCGCTTCCGCTCGACGGTCCGCTCCAATGCGCCCCACACGCCCGGGAGTCACCCCCTTGACCGTACCGCCCTCCGCACCGGCCCCGGAGGCCGCCACGGCCTCCCTCGCCCTGGTCGGCGCCGGCCCCCGCGGCACCAGCGTCCTGGAACGCCTCTGCGCCTCCGCTCCCGAACTCCTCCCGCCCGGGACGCGCCTCACGGTCCACGTGATCGACCCGGCCCCGCCCGGCCCCGGGCACGTGTGGCGGACCGCGCAGTCACCCGAGCTGCTGATGAACACGGTCGCCTCGCAGGTCACGCTGTTCACCGACGACAGCGTGGACTGCTCGGGCCCGATCCGGCCCGGCCCCAGCCTGTACGACTGGGCAGCCGGTGAGCTGGGCCCGGACGAGTACCCGACCCGCGCCCGCTACGGCCGGTACCTGGAGTGGGTGTTCGCGCGGGTCGTGGGTGCGGCGCCGCCCGCCGTGCGCGTCGAGACGTACGCGGCCCGCGCGGTACGGCTCGACGACGCACCCGACGGCAGCCAGGTCCTCACCCTCGACGACGGCCGTGTCCTGCCCGGCCTGACCGCCGTGGTGCTGGCCCAGGGGCATCTGCCGACGGCCGGTGACGCGACACAGCGCCGCCTCGCGTCGTATGCCGGGCGCCACGGGCTGCGCTACGTGGCCCCCGCGAACCCGGCCGACGTCGACCTGTCCGCCCTGGCCCCCGGCGAACCGGTGCTGTTGCGCGGTCTGGGCCTCAACTTCTTCGACCACATGGCCCTGTTGACGACGGGCCGCGGCGGCCGCTTCGCGCGGACCGGGGACGGCCAGGGCCTGCGGTACCTCCCCTCCGGCGACGAGCCCCGCCTGTACGCCGGTTCGCGACGCGGCATCCCGCACCAGGCGCGCGGCGACAACGCGAAGGGCCCGTACGGCCGCCATCTCCCGCTGGTCCTGACGCCCGAAGTGATCGCCGGCTTCCGCAAGCGCGCGGACTCGGGCGAGGCGCCGGACTTCCTGGCGGAGATATGGCCGTTGGTGGCGAAGGAGGTGGAGACGGTGTACTACGCGGCGCTGCTCCCCCTGATACCGCGTGCGGCGGGGGCTCGGCGGCGGCCGGTGGTCCCGGAGTTCGTGGAGCGCTTCCTCGCGATCCCCCACCGCGACCCCCGAGAGGCGGGCCTGCTGGCGGAGTTCGGCGTACCGGAGCGTGAGCGCTGGAGCTGGGACCGGATCTCCCGGCCGTACACGGGATGCGAGTTCGCGGATCCCGGGCAGTGGCGCGACTGGCTGCTGGCGTATCTGCGCGAGGACGCCGCACAGGCCGCCCGGGGCAATCTGCGCGGCCCGCTGAAGTCCGCCCTGGACGTGCTGCGTGACCTGCGCAACGAACTCCGGCTGATCGTCGACCACGGTGGCCTCACCGGCGCCTCCCGCCGGGATCACCTGGACCGCTGGTACACCCCGCTCAACGCCTTCCTGTCCATCGGACCGCCCCGGCGCCGGGTGGAGGAGCTGGTGGCACTGGTGGAGGCGGGTGTGGTGGAGGTGCTCGGACCCCGGCTGGAGGTGCGCGGCGAGGAAGGGGCCTGGGTGGCGCACTCGCCGGACGTGCCGGGCTCGGCGGTGCGGGCGACGGCCCTCGTCGAGGCGCGGCTGCCGGAGCCCGACCTGCGCCGGAGCGCCGACGACCTGCTGGCCCGGCTGCTGAGGACCGGGCAGTGCCGCCCGCACACCGTCGACGGTCACGAGACGGGAGGGGTGGATGTGACACAGCGGCCGTACCACCTGATCGACCGTCAGGGGCAGGCGCACGCACGGCGGTTCGCGTTCGGTGTGCCTACGGAGGGTGTGCACTGGGTGACGGCTGCGGGGGCGCGGCCAGGTGTGGATTCGGTCACTCTTTCGGACGCGGACGCGGTGGCTAGAGCTGCGCTACGTGCGGTTACCGGGGGGACACATGGGGATTCCGAGGCCGAAGCGTGGCCGAATGTTGAACTTGCAAGTGTTGATTAGGGCTACCTAACGTGTGGGCTACCGATCGGTATCCGTCCCCACACCGTTCCCCATAGGGACCGGTGAACCCCAGACCGAGGAGTCCCCCACATGACCGGACGCCTTAACAGCGCCCAGCCGTACGCCATCGGCCTGTTCCGCATCGTCGTCGGCCTGCTCTTCGCCTGCCACGGCGCCAGCTCGCTCTTCGGCTCCTTCGGAGGCCAGACCGTCGCGGCCGGCACCTGGCCCGGCTGGTACGCCGCAGTGATCGAACTCGTCGGCGGCAGCCTGGTCCTGCTCGGCCTCGGCACGCGCGCCGCCGCGTTCATATCCTCCGGCGCCATGGCGTACGCGTACTTCAAGGTCCACCAGCCGCAGGCGCTGTGGCCCATCGAGAACAGCGGCGAAGGTGCCGCCCTGTACTGCTGGGCCATGTTCCTGCTGATCTTCACGGGCTCCGGCGCGTTCGGCCTGGACCGGCTGTTCGCCAAGCGCTCCGAGACGCAGGGCCGGACCGCGGCCGACAAGACGCCGGTGGCCGTCTGACAGTCGCGGCGCTTGAACGACGGCGCCCGCACCCGCGGAGCTCACGCGGGTGCGGGTTCCCCCCCCTCTCCCCCTACAGGCGGCACCGGGTGAAAATTCTGTGCCGAACACA
>NZ_JBHVGZ010000013.1:25589-164418 GCF_042800355.1 Streptomyces sp. NPDC057623 | reverse complement strand
GCGGGGTGGAGAGAAACGAGGAGAGGGGGGGGGAAGGAGGGGAAGAAAGGGAGGGGGGGGGGGGGGGGGGAGGGGGGAGGGGGGGGAAAAAAGACCAAACAAGGAGGGAACGCGGCGGTGTCCCCCCCCCCCGCCCCTTCTTCCCGGACGGGCGCAGCCGGGTGAAGATGCTGTGCCGAACACACGAGCCCCCGATGAATCTCCTGTCACACCCCCGGCGTACGCTGTATGGCTGTCATAGGCCGCACCTGCCGCTCCCCCGCGACGTCGCGGCACGGCACGGACCGGTCACGGGGGTAAACGGGGAGTTGCGGTGCTCGAGGGTCTCGAGGACATGGGTTCGCTGACAGCGGCCCCATGGATCTATGTGGTGGTAGCACTGTCGGTCCTGCTGGACGTGTTCGTCCCCGTCCTGCCCAGCGGCGTCCTGGTGATCACGGCCGCGACGGCGGCGGCCGCGGGCTCGGGTGCCGCGACCGGACAGGTCCCCGGCGAGGTCCCGGACATCCTGGCCCTGACGCTCTGCGCCGCGACGGCCTCCGTCCTGGGCGACCTGGTCGCCTACCGCCTCGCCTGGCGCGGCGGCGACCGGCTGGACCGCGCGATCGCCCGCTCCCGCCGCCTGACAGCAGCGCAGGAACGTCTCGGCACCGCCCTCGCCCGAGGCGGCGGCGCCCTGGTGGTCCTGGCCCGCTTCGCCCCCGCAGGCCGCTCGGTGGTCTCCCTGAGCGCCGGCGCCGCCCGCCGCAGCGCCCGCGACTTCCTCCCCTGGTCCGCCCTGGCCGGCCTGACCTGGGCCACGTACAGCGTGGCCCTCGGCTATTTCGGCGCCCAGTGGCTGGGCGCGACGTGGCTCGCGACGGCGGTCTCGGTGGGGGCACTGTTCGCGGCGGGTGCGGTGGCCACGTATCTGATGCGCCGGAAGCCCGCGTAGGCCCTCCGCCCGGGTTGCGGACGGCGAATGGCCGTACGCCGCCGGGCTCGGGAGGAGCAGTCGGGTGCCCCGACCCCGCGGACGCGGGGCAGGACACGGATCCGTTCGGGCGGCGCACCCGCCCGCAGACACACCACAGGGCCCCGTACGGCGGCGGGCCCGCCCGCCTACGGAGTCGGATCCGTCCCGTGCGCTACCCGGCCCTGCTCGCCACCGTGGCCCCTCGCACCTCCAGGCCGTCGAGCAGGTCGGCCGTGGCCTGCGCGATCAGGTCGACGGCGCGGTCGAAGACCTCCTGGTTGTGCGCGGCCGGGGCCCGGAAGCCGGAGACCTTGCGCACGTACTGGAGGGCGGCGGCCCGGATCTCTTCCTCTGTCGCCTCGTCGGGCAACGCGGGCGGACGAAGCGTCTTGATGCTGCGGCACATGTCCAACAGTCTCCCTCGGGGAGGGGCCTGTCTGCCATGATCACCTCAGAGGCGGCCACCGTCGAGGGGCCGACCGACGAGAGGAACCGCATGACGGCACACCACACGACGGCGAACGACCCGCTCACCGTGGCGGTACTGGGCCCGGGCGGCATCGGCGGCCTGCTCGCCGCGCTCCTGTCCAGGGCCGGCCACCGCGTCGTCTGCCTGGCCGGCGACGAGACGGCCAAGGCCCTGCGCACGACCGGAGTCCAGGTCCGCAGCGCCCTCTTCGGGGACTTCACGGCCGAGGTCGAGGCGGACACCGAACTGCGCGAACCGGTCGACGCCTGCCTGATCGCGGTCAAGGCCACCACCCTCGACGCGGCCCTGACCCGCGTCCCGCCCACCGCACTCGGCGACGCCCTGATCGTCCCCTTCCTGAACGGCGTGGAACACCCGGCGACCCTGCGCGCCCACTACGGCCCGGACCGGGTCGCCCCCGCCGTCATCCGCGTCGAGTCGACCCGCGTCGCCCCGGGACGGATCGAGCACGCCAGCCCCTTCGCCGAGATCGACCTCACCGGCGACGCGGTCCCCCGCGACCGCCTCGACGCCCTGGCGCGAGCCCTAGACACGGCGGGCCCCACCACCCGCGTCCTCACCGACGAGACGGCGGCCCTCTGGGCGAAGATGTCCTTCCTGGCCCCGTTCGCCCTGCTGACCACCCGCCACGCCCTGCCCCTGGGCGACGTACGCACGCTCCACCGCGAGGAGTTGACGTCCCTGGTCGAGGAGACGGCGGCCGTCAGCCGCGCCTGCGGCGGCACCGCCGACCCGGCCCAGGCCCTGGCCCGCTACGACGCCTTCCCGCCGAGCACGAAGTCGTCGATGCAGCGCGACGCGGAGGCGGGCCGCCCCCTCGAACTGGACGCCATCGGCGGCGCGTTGCTGCGCGCGGCGGAGCGCCACGGGGTTGCGGTGCCGGCAACGGCGGGCCTGGTGAGGGAGTTGAGGGAAGCCGGCCACTGACCGGCCTCCCCGGGGCCGGACGGCCCGGGCCCACCGAGCACCGGCCTTCCACACACTCGTACGCATGAACCACCCTGAGAAGCTCGCAACCCAAAATCGAACAGGCGTAGCATTGGCCCGTGGCTACGCCCTATGACTTTCCGAGTGACCTCCTAGCCGGCCAGGAGGAACTGCATCAGGTCCGGGCCGAGCTGTCGGCCCTGTTGAAGCGGCTCCCCTGGTCGGTCGTCCCCCTGGACGCCTTCAGCGACGACAACGGCTGGCGCAAGGTCGAGCGCCCCGCCTCCCCCGGCTGGACGGAGGACGAACAGGCCGAGGTGGAGAAGCTCCGGCAGCGCGAGCACGAGCTCGCGGTCTTCGTCAGCGGCCACCGCTTCTGGTCGGAACTCACCGGGACGGAACGGGTCGACGCCCGCACCCGGCTGAAGCACGCCCACAAGGCGCCGCCGACGCCCCAGGAAGGCTGAAAAACACGGAGGACCCCGACCGCGAACGGTGGGGGTCCTCTGCTGTGGTGGGCGCGGACGGTTTCGAACCGCCGACATCCTGCTTGTAAGGCAGGCGCTCTACCCCTGAGCTACGCACCCGTGAGTGAGTCGACAGCCTACCCTGCCAGGGGCCATGCCCCGCAAACCCGTATCGCGGACGGTCCGGGACGTCCGGGGAACACCTGGGGTTAACCCCACCACGGATCCGGGAGCGGCCCGGATGCCCCGGCGGGCGCGAGGTCCGTACGGTCGAAGGACCGTCGCAGTCCTGGGCCGTCGAGGTCGGTCTCAGGGAACTCGCAGAGAAGTCTCAGGGGGAGATCGCCATGGCCCGTACCGTTCCCGTCCGCGCCGCAGCCGTTGCCGGTGCCGTGGTGGTGCTCGTCGCGGGTCTCGCCGCCTGTGGCGCCTCCGCGGGGGACGACAAGGATCCCGAGCACCGGTCCTTCGCCCTGGAGGGACGGACGCTGACCATCGACTCCGACGACTCGGCGCTGGAGATCGTCGCCGCCGATTCCCACAAGGCCGGCACGGTCGAGGTCACCCGGTGGTTCCAGGGGTCGGTCGCGATCGGCTCGGACCCCAAGGTGACCTGGGCGATGGAGGACGACCGGCTGGTGCTGCGGGAGAAGTGCTCGGGCATGATCGCCAACTGCTCGACCAAGCACCGCGTCGAGGTGCCGCGCGGCGTCACCGTGAAGGTCGAGGACGGGGACGGAAGCGTACGGGCGCGGGGGTTTAAGGACGCGCTCAGCATTCGCACGGGGGACGGGTCCGTGCATGTCACCGACTCCAGCGGTCCGCTGGACCTGAGGACCGGCGACGGCTCCATGCGCGTCGCCGACGTCTCCTCGCGCAAGGTGAGGGCGCAGAGCGGGGACGGCTCGGTGCGGCTCGAACTGGGCACCGTGCCGGACCTGGTGGAGGCCCGCAGCGGCGACGGTTCGGTGACGATCGAGCTGCCCCGGGCGACGTATCGCGTGACGACCGAGACCGGTGACGGCTCGGTGGATGTGTCCGTGCCCCGGGACGAGACCAGCTCCCATGTGGTCTCCGCCCACACCGGCGACGGAAAAGTCACGGTGCGAACCGCGAACTAACCGGCCCGTGTGTTCGTCCTAAACCGGTGGGAGAATGAACCGGCAGGGTGAATGACAGCACGGGAGAGGGATGTGACGGCGACACCTCCGCAGCCGAACTCGCCGTCAGTGCCGGGCGCGCAGGGGCACCCCGCGCGGCAGGTCCCACAGCTCGCGCGTCGCGCCGGAGGCGATACGGTCCGCGTCCCTCGCGGCACCCTCCGCAGCACCCCGTCCGGCGCACGCCGCGCCCTCCGCGACACCCTCACCCTGGTCGCCCTCCCCCTTGTCGCCGCCCTCGCCCTGCCCGCCGCGTTCGCCGGCGGCGGCACGCGGCGCTGGTTCGGCGGGCGGGCCGAGACCCAGCGGGCCGAGGCGCAGGCCGCGAAGGACGCCGCGGCTGCCGCGTTCTACGAGCTGGACACCGCCCAGCGGGATCTGCGGATCTCGATCGAGACGATCGCGGCCGTCGACGACACCCCGGCCGCCCGCCGGGCGATCACCGACTTCGAGGCGCTCGGCCGCCGTATCGACGAGGCCAGCCACCAGTACATCCAGGCCGTCGACGCCCACGACCTCGACCGCGACGACCTGGAGGCCTCGGCCGCCGCCGGCGCCCGTACGCAGCTGACGAAGGCCAAGGACGAGCTGGGGCGTGTCAAGCAGGAGCTGGACCGGTTCGCGGACGGGCTGGGGCCGCTGCTCGGCAAGGCCGAGACCCAGCTGGCCCGCCTCGCCCCGGCCGTGGAGCGCGCCCGGCAGGGCCTGCTCGCCGCCTCGAACGCCCTGGACGCCGTACGGCAATCGGGGCTGACGGCGGACGACCTCGCGGCGCGGCTCGCGGCCCTCGCCCCGGCGCTGACCAAGCTGAACCAGGGCGCCGGCCAGCATGGCGTCCCCCAGACGCTGGAGCGCGCCGAGCGGGTCGCGCGGGAGGCGGAAGCGGTCCGGGTGGAGGCCGACCGGCTGCCGGAGAAGGCCGCCGAGATCGATCACCGGCTGGTCTCGTTGCGTACCCGCGCGCAGGCGCTCACCACGCGTGCCGGGCAGGTCGAGCCGGTGCTCAGCGAGCTGCGGCGGCGGTTCACGGTGGCCTGCTGGCAGGACCTTCAGAGCGTGCCGGACGGGGCCGCGGAGAACGTACGGCAGGCCGAGCTGAAGCTGAAGGAGGCGCAGACGGCCCGTGACGAGCAGCGCTGGCCGGACGCCACCGCGCTGCTGTCGACCGTGCGGGCGCTGCTGAACAGCACCGACGAGTCGGTGTCCGCCGCCGGTGACCGGCTGCGCCGGCTGAACGCCGTCCAGAAGGACCCCCAGCAGGAGATCGACCGGACCCGCTTCGCGATCCGGGACGCCCAGCGGCTGGCCATGGCGGGCCGCAACACACCCGACCCGCGGCACGCGCGCCCCCTGGACGACTCCGTCGCCCGGCTGGAGCGGGCGATCGGCACGCTGGAGGGCCGTCACCCGGACTACTGGCACTTCCTGACCGAGACGGAGGCGGTACGGCAGTCGGTGGCCGGTGTCGTCGCCCAGATCCGCGAGGAGCGCGGTGGCGCCCACTGACCGGGCTAACCTGTGCGCATGCCTCGCTACGAGTACCGCTGCCGCAGCTGCGGCGACACGTTCGAACTGAGCCGTCCGATGGCGGAGTCCTCCGCCCCCGCGAGCTGCCCGGCCGGGCATGACGACACGGTGAAGCTGCTCTCGACGGTGGCTGTGGGCGGCACGGCCACCGCCCCCGCGGCGCCGAAGCCTGCCGGCGGCGGGGGCGGTGGGTGTTGTGGTGGGGGCTGCTGTGGCTAGGTAGGCCCCGGTGCGTTGTTTGCCGCGGGTGCGTGGGGGTTGATCACGCAGTTCCCCGCGCCCCTATCGGGGCGCCTCCGTGCGGGTTGCCTTCAAGAACTCCCGCAGGATGCGCTCCCCCGCCAGCACCCCCCGCTCCGGCAGCGCACTGATCGCCGGGGCGGTGAAGTCGGTGTCGGCCAGCTCGCCGTGGCCGGGGCGCCAGCCCCGGTCGGCGGCGAGGAGGAGGTCGGCGTCCAGCAGGGAGTCACCGGCCGCCAGCGTCAGTTCCGCGCCGGTGCGGCGGGCGACCTCGTGCATGGCGGCGCTCTTGGTGAGCGGCTTGGGGACGGCGTAGATCTTGCGGCCCTGCAAGGACACCGTCCAGCCGCGGTTCTCCGCCCACACCGCGAGTTCCTTCACCCACTCCTCGGGCAGCAGCTCGCGCTCGACGACCAGGTAGGCGAAGAGGTCCTCGGCGATGCGGTGCTTGCGCACCCAGGCCGGGGACGCCGACGCCATCAGGTGGTCCTGCACCTCCGCGAGCGGGGCGCACTGCTCGGCCAGCCGGGCCTGGACGTGGGCGTTCCAGTCGGGGTCGGAGACGCCGTCGACCAGCAGATGGCCGCCGTTGGCGCAGATCGCGTACTTCGGCTCGGGGCCCGGCAGGTTGATCCGCTGGTACTGCTTGCGGGTCCGGGTCGTCGTCGGCACGAAGACCGCCGCGTCGCCGAGGTCGGTCAGCAGCTGGGCCGCCGTCTCGGTCATGTACGACAGCGGCCTGCTCTCGTGCACCTCCACGCACAGCAGCCTCGGCGCCCTCGGGTCAGGCATGGTCAGCGCGAGGGCCGCGGCGGAGTAGATGAGCGTACGGTCGAGGTCGCTCGCCACCAGCACCGGCATCAGAGGTTCACCGCCCTGCCGTCGGCACCCGTCGCGCCCCGCGTGTACTTGGGGTGGATCAACCCCACGCAGGTGTACGGCAGTTCGGCCACCTCTTCCACCGGAACCCCTCTCTGTTCGGCCAGCAGACGTACATGGTCCAGGTCGGCGCCGGCACCGGCCCGCGCCAGGATCTTCCAGGGCACGCGGCGCAGCAGCACGCGCGTGGTCTCGCCGACACCGGGCTTGACGAGGTTCACGTCGTGGATGCCGTACTCCTCGCTGATGCGCTCGACGGCCGCCCAGCCCTCCCAGGTCGGCGCGCGGTCACCGGAGAGCAGCTCCTTGACCGTCGCGTCGACCGCGTCCAGGACCTCCGGGAAGCGCGCGGACACGGCGTCGAGGAAGGCCACGGACACGTCACTGCCGGCGAGTTCGCGGTAGAACTTCGCGCCGTGGTAGTCGTGCGGGCCGACCAGGTCGGCGCGCAGGACGGTGCGCGAAATGAGGCCGGACACCGTGGAGTTGAGGCACGCGGACGGGATGAGGTAGTCGTCGCGGGTGCCGTACGTCCGCACGCACGAGCCCGGGTCGGCCAGTACGGCGATCTCCGGGTCGAAGCCGGTGATGCCGTCGGACGCCTCGAACTCCCGTATCGCCGCCGTCAGTTCACGGGTGATCGCACCCTTGCCCGTCCAGCCGTCGACGAAGACGACATCACGCGGGTCGTGGTGCGCGGCCAGCCAGCGCAGGGCGTTGGCGTCGATGCCGCGGCCGCGCACGATCGACACGGCGTAGTGGGGCAGTTCGAGGCCGTGCCGGAACTGGGCCCAGCGGCGCATCAGGACGCCGACGGGGGTGCCCGCGCGGGCGAGCGAGACCAGCACCGGGCGGGGCGAGCGCTCCGCCAGCACGATCTCCGTCACCGCGCCGGCCGCCTGCGCGAGTCGGGCCGCCGACTCCTCCAGCGCCGCGTGGAACAGCGCCTGGTACTGCTCGCTCGGCTGGTACTCCACCGGCAGCGACTCCGCGTAGTGCGCGCCGCCGCTCTGGATGGCCTCCTCGCGCTCCTCGGTCGGCGCCTCCAGCGTCACGTCCGAGAGGTCCTGGAGCAGCCAGCCGACCTCCTCGGGGGCGTACGAGGAGAAGGCGGGGCCACGGAGGGGCTCGGGCAGCATCGGGTGCCTTTCGGGAAGGGCCTGGGGTCCTGGGACGTACGCCGGTACGACCGCGAGGAGGACGTGCGGGGTGTGCGCGGCGAGCTGCGCCAACAGGCCCTCGGGCGCGTGCAGTTCGGGGGTGTCGGCGGCCGAGTCGACGACGGCTATGACGGCGTCGAAGCCGGCGCCCGCGACGTTGTAGGCGTAGCGCTCGCCGGGGCCGTCGGCGGGGTCGTCGTGGGCCGGGAAGACGAGGCGGGTGCGTATCGCGTAGCCGGGGTCGTCGACGGCGAGGACGGGTGAGCGGGTGGTGGTCGAGTAGCGGACCTCTACGCCCTCGGCGACCTGCTCCAGCTCACGGGCGAGCCTGAGCGGCGCGTACATCAGCTCCTCGAAGCCCAGTACATGCACGCGCCGGGGACCCTCGGGCAGCGCCTCGGCGAGCCGTGCGGCCATGGCAGGGAGGGCGGCCTCCAACCGCGCCCGGTGCGCAGGGGTGAAGCCGTGACGACCTCCGTCGGGGAGGCCGGGGGGCCAGTGCAGGTCTACGCGGGCGATGTGGGGGTGGGTGCGCTCGTCTGCCGGGTGCGGGCCGGTGGGGGCTGGTCGCGCCCACGCGGCGGTAGCCGCAGATTCAACACAGCCCCGCGCCCCGAGGGGGTCGCCCTGCACGTCGGCTGCAACGGCAACGCCGCCGTCCGGGGGCGCGGGGAACTGCGCGACCGGCCCCAACGCACCCGCAGACGACGAACCACCCTCCGCGGCACTCTCGGCCTCGTACCGCGCCACCAACTCCTGCCCCTTCTCCAGCACCCCCTCCGGCAGCCGTACCGTCCCCGAGGCGGCCGCCACCAGATCCACCCGGGCACCGATCTCCCCGGCGAAATCCGCGAGGCGCCCCGCGTCGGCAGCCGACCGCATGTCGACCAGGGCGACGACCACGTACCTGCGCCGCGGATACCGCTCATGCAGATCCCGGATGGTGTTCAGCACCGTGTTCCCGGTGGAGAACTCGTCGTCGACCAGGACCAGCGGCCCGTCGCCCGCCAGCAGGGCGGGATCCTCCGGCAGCAGCAGATGCGACGTGGCGTGCGAGTGGGACTCCTCAAAACCGCCCGCTGGGGCGACCCCGGCGACCGGACGCCGCGTGGAGTGCAGATACGGCGCGTCACCGACCCCGTCGGCGACGGCGTGGCCGAGCCCGGTCGCGGTCTCCGCGTAACCGAGGACGACAGCGTCGCCCGCTTCCTCCGCGCCCAGAAGCTCCCGTACCCGGCGGCCGAGGGCGAACCCGGCGCCGTACACCACGGACGGCGACTGCGGGACGTGCTTGCCGAGCACGTTGGAGACCAGCAGATGCGCCCGCTTGGGGTTGCGCCGCAGGGCGAGCCCCAGCATCCGCTTGAGCTCGTCGTCGCCCATGAGCTGGACTCCGAGCCGCTCGGCGACCCAGCTCCCGGACCAGACCCCGTCGTTCACTGCGTTGTTCATGCGTCCCTTGGATATAGAAGCCGGTCAGCCGGCTCGCGGCCAGTCGAGCGGTCGGAGGCCGTCGGCCCGGTCAGCCCGGGATCCCGGCGGCGAGGAGCTCCACGAAGCCGATGTCCTCGTTGGCGACACCGAATGCCTCGGCCCGCAGCAGGGTCCGCTCGGCCCAGGCGCGGTGCGGCTTCACCTCGTTCATCTTGTTCGTGTACTGCGACCTGAGTACACCCCCGCCGCAGCGTTCCGGCCGCAGGATGTCCTTGGCGTCACTGAACTCCTCGTGACTGACCACGGACAGTGCGTGCACGGGCAGTACGTGGGAGGGGTGGATGCACGTCTTGCCGAGGAGGCCGTTGGCGTGGTCCAGCGTGATCTCGCGCAGCAGGCCGTCCATGGAGTGCTCGATCAGCGCCTCCCGCAGTTCCTCGGCCTGGCCCTCCAGGAAGGGGCTGCGGCGCAGCTGAGGCTTGAACATACGTTCCTGCACCCGGAAGTACTCCCACACCGGGCCGGTCACCGTGAACCCGGTGCCGTCGGCTCTGCCCAGCATGTTCACCACGTCGGCGATCACGGAGGCGACGATCTGGACGTCGTACGCGGTCATGTCGGGGGCGCGCCGCAGGCCGTACGACGAGCAGAAGTCGGTGACCCCCAGCCGCAGCGCCAGCACCCGCTCCCGGTACTTGTCGACCGCGCGGGAGATGCCCTCCAGGGTCTCCACGCGCGACTCCCGGTACATCAGCTCGGGCGACTCCAGCACCGGCATGGCGAAGAGCCGCCGCCCGCTCTGCGCCTCGGCGCTCGCGAGGGCCTCCAGGAAGGGCATGCCGGGCTCTTCGGTGAACTTCGGCAGCACGAACCCGGACAGCAGCCGGACGGTGGGACCGAGCCTTTGTACGAGGTCGGGAATCTGCTCGGGGGTGCGGACCCGGATGAAGAGCAGCGGCGGCTCCACCGCGCCCTGACGTCCCGCGAGGTCGGCGAACTGCCGGACGAGGTTCTCCTCGCCCTCCGCCACGTCCTCGTCGCCGATCGAGTCCTCCAGGCACAGCACCATCGAGGCCACGCCGCGCCCGGCCTGCTTGACGATGTCGTCGGCGAGCCGCGGGCGGGTCGCCGGACTGTAGAGCGTGGCGCCCAGGGCCGCGGCGAGCAGCCGGGCCGGGGAGTCGGCGGAGAACTCGCACGGCTCCTGGTGGAAGAGGCGCTGCCGCACCTCCGGGGCGATGTGCCCGAAATGACGCATAGAGCTCCCCCGTGGTGACTCCAGTGGCCCCTGTGACCGGTTCACAGGTGGCCGGTAATAGTACGTAGATACCCATGTCAGGGGTTCCCGCAGGGCATGAATTTCTGGTAACGCGGACGAACACAGGCGCGCACGGTCCGTCGCACCCCCGCGTTGTCGTGACCAGGACGGAGAGGGCAGGATGACCGTATGACGCACGCGATGTTGAAGGGGTCGAACGTCCCGCTCGAAGCCACGACGGTACGCGCCGTGCTGCGCTGGACGCCCGGGCAGGGGGTCCCGGATGTCGACGCCTCGGCTCTCCTCCTCGGCCCCGACGGACGTGTGCGCTCCGACGAGGACTTCGTGTTCTACAACCAGCCCCGGCACCCCTCGGGGAAGGTCTGGCGGCTCGGCAAGAAGCGGGGCACCGAGGGCCTCACCGACACGATCCAGACAGATCT
Organism: Streptomyces sp. NPDC057623; assembly: GCF_042800355.1. Classification (NCBI taxonomy): domain Bacteria; kingdom Bacillati; phylum Actinomycetota; class Actinomycetes; order Kitasatosporales; family Streptomycetaceae; genus Streptomyces; species Streptomyces sp. NPDC057623. Next base: position 153,478 of record NZ_JBHVGZ010000013.1, on the reverse strand, counting down.
GGCCGGTGTCGAGTCCGGCGTCGGTCAGATTCTCCTGGTCGCTTCGGCGGACGGCGTCGCCTTCGACCGCGTACGAGACCTGCGCATCGTGCTGTACGACGCGGCAGCCGCCGACGGCGACCCGCTGGCGTACTTCGACATCAAGCCGGAGACCGGCCAGGAGACGGCCCTGGTCTGCGGCGAGCTGTACCGCCGCGGCGAGGGCTGGAAGTTCCGCGCTCTCGGCGAGGGCTACTCGGACGGCCTCAGGGGCCTGGCCACGGACTACGGCATCTCGGTGGACGAGTCGGAGGCCATGGCGGAGTCCACGCCGACCCCCGTGCCGGAGGTCTCGCAGCCTCTTCCGCCGGAGCAGCCGACGACCGTGGTCCCGCCCCAGCCGGCCTACGGCTACCCCCAGCAGCCCCCACCGACCCAGCCGGCCTACGGCTACCCCCAGCCCACCAGCCAGCCGGCCCTGTCCGCGTCGGGCTACGGCTATCCGCCCCCGGTCACGGCAGCACCGGGCCAGGAGTTCCGCCTACCGCCACAGGGCCCACAATTCATCGGACGGTAGCTGTCACCCCCCAGGGGCGCGGGGCTGTGTTGAATCTGCGGCTACCGCCGCGTGGGCGCGACCAGCCACAGCCCACCTGCACACTCGAGACGACACGGAACCCCGAGCTATTGGGCGCACCGGCCAAGACCCAGCGTCAGCGCTCCGCCTTCGTCTTGTATCCGCGCCCCCACTGCAACCCCCACCCGAACAACCGGTCCAGCTCGGCCTGGAACCCGTAGACGAACTTCACCTCACGCCGGACCCAGATCTCGCCCTTCACGTTCTCGATCATCACCACCGCGCAGGACCGTGCCTGCGGGTGCCGCTCGTCGAGGCCTATCTCGATCCGGGGCCCGTTGCTCGGGTACAGCGTGACGATCGCGTGCGTGCGGTCGAACGCCGGCGTCTGGTCGTAGATGTACACAAAGACCAGCAACCGCTTGATGTTCTCGCGGTGATCGAGGTTGACGTAGATCGTCTCCCCGGACGCCGACCCGAACCGGTCGTCCCCGCTGAGCTTCACGTACGGCGGCGCGTTGACGTCCCCGAGGAACCCGCCCAGTGGCTGGACGACGCCCTTCGTCCCGTCGGTCAGTTCGTACAGCGCCCCGAGGTCGAGGTCGACGTTGACCATGCTCTGGCTGTGCCCGAGCACCTCCGGCGGCTTGAGCGCCCTGAACGGGTGCCGTAGCAGGCTCTCCCGCTGCGACCCCCCGATGTCGGACGTACGCATCCGCCAGGTGAGGTTGATCCGCAGATGCCCGGTGGCAGCGCCCTGCTTGGTGAGCGAGACCCGGTCGTGCCGCTTCGTCAGCTCGATCGAGTTCGATGACGCGCTGCCCGAGTCGAACTCGGCCTCCCGGCCGCGCCGGAGTCCGTCCAAGAAGCCCATTCCGCCCCCACGTCCCACGAAAGAACCGCGTTCACCACGAGAAAACCACGGTCACCTGGAAAAACCGGCGGGGCGGCCGGAGGCCCGGCCGCCCCGCTCAGAGCGTTCCTCACCCGCAGGGGTGTCACACCCCGGACGAGACCTCAGTCTTCTCGTCCGAGCCCTCCGCTTTTCCCTCCGCGGCCGCCAGCGCACGGTTGCGGCGCACCGAGGACCAGAAGGACCAGCCGATCAGGATGACGCCGATGGAGCCGGTGATGAACTCGTTGATCTCGTACTGGATGGTGACCAGCAGGATCCCGGCGAGGGCGCCGATGGCGTAGTGCGCGCCGTGCTCCAGGTAGACGTAGTCGTCGAGGGTGCCCTCGCGGACCAGGTACACGGTCAGCGAACGGACGTACATCGCGCCGATACCGAGGCCCAGGGCCATCAGGACGATGTCGTTGGTGATGGCGAAGGCGCCGATCACGCCGTCGAAGGAGAAGGACGCGTCCAGGACCTCAAGGTAGAGGAACATGAAGAACGCGGCCTTGCCGGCCATGGCGACGGCGGTGCGGGGCTTGCCGGAGCGCTCGGCCGCTTCCTCGGCCTCGTGCTCGCGCTCCTCCTCCTCTTCGAGCTTGTCCTCGAAGTACCCGGAGAGACCGCCCACGATCAGGTAGGTGATGAGGCCCCCGATACCGGAGAGCAGAACCGTCTCCGCCTTGTCGACATGTGCGCCGCCGTGCTGGTGGGCGTTGGTCGCGAAGGTCATCGCGCTGATGAGCAGCACGATCAGGGCGATGCAGACGGTCAGCATGTCGACCTTGCCGAGCTTGGCCAGCGGGCGCTCCAGCCAGCCCAGCCACTTGATGTCCCGGTCCTCGAAGATGAAGTCCAGGAAGATCATCAGCAGGAACATGCCACCGAACGCGGCGATCGCCGGGTGGGCGTCGGTGACGAGCTGCTGGTACTGGTCCTTGTCGCTGAGCGCGAGGTCGACGGCCTCGATCGGCCCGAGCTGCGCGCTGATCGCGACGATGACGACGGGGAAGACCAGTCGCATACCGAAGACGGCGATCAGGATGCCGATGGTGAGGAAGATCTTCTGCCAGAAGGCATTCATCTTCTTCAGGATTCCGGCGTTGACCACCGCGTTGTCGAACGACAGCGAGATCTCGAGGACGGAGAGGATCGCCACGATACCGAGGGCGGTCCACCCCCCGAAGAGGACCGCTGCAACCAGGCCGAGCGCGGTGACCGCGAACGACCAACCGAAGGTTTTCAGAACCACTGGCTACCCAATCCTGTGTGTACGGGGCTCCCCCGCGCCGCACTCGGCTTTACGAACTTTTGAAGCCGAAGTCTAGTTCGGCACCTCTTCGCACCCCTACCCCGGCCCGGCTTTTGCTCATATCGCGTTATGAGACGTTGACTCCGAAGTCGAGCGCGATGCCCCGAAGGCCCGACGCGTACCCCTGTCCCACTGCCCGGAACTTCCATTCGCCCTGGTAGCGGTAGACCTCGCCGAAGATCATGGCGGTCTCGGTGGAGGCGTCCTCGCTCAGGTCGTAGCGGGCGAGTTCCTGGCCGTCGGCCTGGTTGACCACACGGATGAAGGCGTTGCTCACCTGACCGAAGGTCTGGCCGCGCTCGTCGGCCATATGGATCGAGACCGGGAAGACGATCTTGTCGCAGTGGGCCGGCACCTTGGAAAGGTCGATCAGGAGCGACTCGTCGTCGCCGTCACCCTCACCGGTGAGGTTGTCCCCGGTGTGCTCCACCGAGCCGTCCGGGCTCTTGAGCTGGTTGTAGAAGACGAACCACTCGTCGCCCAGGACGCGCCCGCCGCTGCACACCAGTGCGCTGGCGTCGAGGTCGAAGGGGGCTCCGGTGGTGGAGCGCGCGTCCCAGCCGAGCCCGATCATCACCTGGGTGAGATTCGGTGCGGCCTTGGACAGGGAGACGTTTCCTCCCTTGGCGAGCGTGACGCCCATGATGCTGGTCCCTCCCCGCGTTTCACTTCTCTGGTTGTCCTGCGCATCCGGCGCCGCACCCAAACGGATGCGGCGCCGGACTCAGCCAGTGGTGTCCTGGACGGTCACCTCGGATGCGAACTCAGACGTTCACACCGAAGTCCTGCGCGATACCGCGCAGACCCGACGCGTAGCCCTGGCCGATGGCGCGGAACTTCCACTCCGCACCGTGCCGGTACAGCTCGCCGAAGACCATCGCGGTCTCGGTGGAGGCGTCCTCCGAGAGGTCGTAGCGCGCGATCTCGGCGCCGCCGGCCTGGTTCACGACGCGGATGAACGCGTTGCGCACCTGGCCGAAGGACTGCTGGCGGTTCTCGGCGTCGTAGATCGAGACCGGGAAGACGATCTTCTCCACGTCCGCCGGGACACCGGCGAGGTTGATCTTGATCTGCTCGTCGTCGCCCTCGCCCTCACCGGTGAGGTTGTCGCCGGTGTGCTCGACCGAGCCGTCGGCGCTCTTGAGGTTGTTGAAGAAGACGAAGTTCGCGTCGCTGCCGACCTTGCCTTCCGGGTTCAGCAGCAGTGCGCTGGCGTCCAGGTCGAAGTCGGTGCCGGTCGTGGTGCGGATGTCCCACCCCAGACCGACGATGACCGCGGTCAGACCGGGCGCCTCCTTGCTCAGTGATACGTTGCCGCCCTTGCTGAGGCTGACTCCCACGAGTCCTCCATTGGTGTCCAGGGGCGGGGAGCCCCGCCGTGCGTTTGATATCGGATCAACGAGTCGATCCTAGTGACGGGTTCCCGTACCTCGCAGGCCCTGGTGCCGAAGAATCACAGGTGTCGGCCACCAGGGGGAACGGACGGGATCGGACGGATCAGAGGGTGTCGAGTGCCTTGACGTACTCGCTCAGGTCACGCGCGTCCGGCAGGGCGTTGACGACGGTCCAGCGGACGACGCCCTCCTTGTCGATGACGAAGGTGCCGCGCACCGCGCAGCCCTTGTCCTCGGCGAAGACTCCGTAGGCGCGGCTGACCTCGCCGTGCGGCCAGAAGTCGCTGAGCAGCGGGTACTCCAGGCCCTCCTGCTCGGCGAAGACCCGCAGGGTGTGGATGGAGTCGTTGGAGAGGGCGAGCACCTGCGTGTCGCGGTCGGAGAACTGCGGCAGGTTGTCGCGCACCTCGCACAGCTCGCCGGTGCAGACGCCGGTGAAGGCGAAGGGGTAGAAGAGCAGGACGACGTTCTTGGAACCACGGAAGTCGGAGAGCTTCACGACCCTGCCGTGGTTGTCCTTGAGCTCGAAGTCGGGGGCCTTGTCGCCGACCTGGATCGCCATCGTCGTGGATGTCCCTTCGGTGGGGCTGTTCGGGTGGAACCCCACCCTATGCAGCGACCACCGCGGCCCGTGCAGGAGGCCGGGCCGGGCCTTTCGGCCCGGCCCGGCACCGCCACCGGTTACTTCTTGGACTTGGCGGCCTTGGGCGTCACCAGCCGGCTGCCGCTCCAGTCCTTGCCGACGCTGACGCTCTTGGATGCCGACAACCCCGCCGTGGTGGAGGCTTCCGAGATTTCGCTGGGCTCCACGTAGCCGTCACGGCCGGTCTTCGGCGTCAGCAACAGGATCGAGCCGCCCTCTTCGATGTACGTGGTGGCGTCCACCAGTGCATCCGTCAGGTCGCCGTCCTCGTCGCGGAACCACAGCACCGCGGCATCGGCGACGTCGTCGTAGTCCTCGTCCACGAGCTCTGTGCCGGTGACTGACTCAATGGCCTCGCGGAGTTCCTGGTCTACGTCGTCGTCGTAGCCGATCTCCTGGACCACCTGCTCGGGCTGGAACCCCAGCCTCTCGGCAAGGGTCCGCTCCTCCGCGTGGTCCGCGGTCGCGCTCACGGGTTGCCTCCTGATCATGTTTTGGGAATGTCTCAGCCACGCGCGTGCGCGAAGCATTGGCCGTAGTCCACACGGGCGGGGCGGATCGCGCAAGTACCCGGCCGTTCAGACCGCCGAAACGGTGACGATCCTGAACGTGTCACCGCAACTCCAGGCACACCCTCATCGTCTCAGGGTGACGCGCACCACACCAATCTGCCCCCTTTGTTCTTTTGGGAACCAACCGTTGCGGCTCCACCGTTCCCCAGGAAACGGTTACCCCACAGTAGAGATGACGTTTGGCGCCCCGAGGTACACGATGGGGAGCGGTGCAGACACCCAGAAACCCCCAAGACACGGCCCTCTGACAGGTAAGGAACAGCGTGGCTTCCGGATCCGATCGCAACCCGATCATCATTGGCGGCCTTCCGAGTCAGGTTCCTGACTTCGATCCCGAGGAAACCCAGGAGTGGCTCGACTCCCTCGACGCCGCCGTGGACGAGCGCGGCCGGGAGCGGGCCCGCTATCTGATGCTGCGACTGATCGAGCGGGCCCGCGAGAAGCGTGTCGCCGTGCCCGAGATGCGCAGCACGGACTACGTCAACACGATCCCCACCAAGAGCGAGCCGTTCTTCCCCGGCAACGAGGAGATCGAGCGCAAGATCCTCAACGCCACCCGGTGGAACGCCGCGGTCATGGTGTCCAGGGCCCAGCGCCCCGGCATCGGCGTCGGCGGTCACATCGCCACCTTCGCCTCCTCCGCCTCGCTCTACGACGTCGGCTTCAACCACTTCTTCCGGGGCAAGGACGAGGGTGACGGCGGCGACCAGGTCTTCTTCCAGGGCCACGCCTCGCCGGGCATCTACGCCCGCGCGTTCCTGCTGGACCGCCTCAGCGAGCAGAACCTGGACGCGTTCCGCCAGGAGAAGTCGAAGGCGCGGTACGGCCTGTCGAGCTACCCGCACCCGCGGTCGATGCCGGACTTCTGGGAGTTCCCGACCGTCTCGATGGGCCTCGGCCCGATCGGCGCGATCTACCAGGCACGGATGAACCGCTACATGGAGGCGCGCGGCATCGCGGACACCTCCAAGTCGCAGGTCTGGGCGTTCCTGGGCGACGGCGAGATGGACGAGCCGGAGTCGCTCGGCCAGTTGTCCATCGCCGCCCGCGAGGGCCTGGACAACCTCACGTTCGTGGTCAACTGCAACCTCCAGCGCCTCGACGGCCCGGTGCGGGGCAACGGCAAGGTCATCCAGGAGCTGGAGTCGATCTTCCGCGGCGCCGGCTGGAACGTCATCAAGCTGATCTGGGACCGCACCTGGGACCCGCTGCTCGCGCAGGACCGCGACGGCATCCTCGTCAACCGGATGAACACCACGCCGGACGGCCAGTTCCAGACGTACGCCACCGAGACCGGCGGCTATATCCGCGACCACTTCTTCGGCGACGACCAGCGGCTGCGCGCGATGGTCGAGGGCATGACCGACGACCAGATCCTGCACCTGGGCCGTGGCGGTCACGACCACAAGAAGATCTTCGCGGCGTTCTCGGCGGCCAAGGCGCACAAGGGCCAGCCGACGGTGATCCTCGCCAAGACGATCAAGGGCTGGACGCTCGGACCCAACTTCGAGGGCCGCAACGCCACGCACCAGATGAAGAAGCTGACAGTCGACGACCTCAAGCGCTTCCGTGACCGGCTGCACCTGCCGATCGCCGACAAGGACCTCGACAGCGGGGTTCCGCCGTACTACCACCCGGGGCGGGACTCCGAGGAGATCCAGTACATGCACGACCGCCGCAAGGGCCTCGGCGGTTACGTCCCGACGCGTGTCGTGCGGTCGAAGCCGCTGGCGCTGCCGGAGGACCAGACGTACGCGACTGTGAAGAAGGGCTCGGGCCACCAGTCGATCGCGACGACCATGGCCTTTGTCCGTCTCCTCAAGGATCTCATGCGGGACAAGGAGATCGGCAAGCGGTTCGTGCTGATCGCGCCGGACGAGTACCGCACGTTCGGCATGGACTCGTTCTTCCCGAGCGCGAAGATCTACAACCCGCTCGGCCAGCAGTACGAGTCGGTCGACCGCGAGCTGCTGCTCGCCTACAAGGAGTCGCCGCAGGGCCAGATGCTGCACGACGGCATCTCGGAGGCGGGCTGTACGGCGTCGCTGATCGCGGCGGGTTCGGCGTACGCCACGCACGGCGAGCCGCTGATCCCGGTGTACGTCTTCTACTCGATGTTCGGTTTCCAGCGCACCGGCGACCAGTTCTGGCAGATGGCGGACCAGCTGGCGCGCGGTTTCGTCCTGGGCGCGACCGCCGGGCGTACGACGCTGACCGGTGAGGGCCTCCAGCACGCGGACGGCCACTCACAGCTGCTCGCCTCGACGAACCCGGGCTGTGTCGCGTACGACCCGGCGTACTCGTACGAGATCGCGCACATCGTGCAGGACGGCCTGCGCAGGATGTACGGCAGCTCGGCCGAGCACCCGCACGGCGAGGACGTCTTCTACTACCTCACCGTCTACAACGAGCCGATCCAGCACCCGGCCGAGCCGGCGGACGTCGACGTCGAGGGCATCCTCAAGGGCGTCCACCGGATCGGCGAGGGCACGGCGGGTTCCATCCCGGCGCAGATCATGGCGTCCGGCGTGGCCGTCCCCTGGGCGGTCGAGGCGCAGCGGATCCTCGCCGAGGAGTGGAACGTCAAGGCCGACGTCTGGTCGGCCACCTCCTGGAACGAGCTGCGGCGCGAGGCCGTGGAGTGCGAGGAGCACAACCTGCTGCACCCGGAGGAGGAGCAGCGGGTGCCGTGGGTGACGCGAAAGCTGAGCGGCGCCGAGGGTCCGTTCGTGGCCGTCTCCGACTGGATGCGGTCGGTGCCGGACCAGATCGCGCGGTGGGTGCCCGGGACGTACCAGTCGCTGGGCGCCGACGGCTTCGGTTTCGCGGACACCCGCGGTGCGGCCCGCCGCTTCTTCCACATCGACGCGCAGTCGATCGTGGTGGCGGTGCTGACCGAGCTGGCGAAGGAGGGGAAGGTGGACCGGTCGGTGCTGAAGCAGGCGATCGACCGGTATCAGCTGCTCGACGCGTCGGCCGCGGACCCGGGGGCGGCCGGGGGCGACGCGTAGCGTCCGTCAACTGATCGATGGGGTGGTGTGCCCGTGGGTGACCTGCGGGCTACACCACCCCTTCACATTTCCTACGATGCGGCCATGAAGCAACCGCCCGCGCAAGTCCGTTGGGAACGGCTCACCCAACGGCCCCTGTTCGGTCTGGCCCTGGTGTTCGCCGTGGCCTACGCCGTGCCGATCGTCGAGCCCGACGCGAGCCGTGACGTGGTGGCCGTGTGTCTCGCGGTGGAGTGGGTGGTGTGGGGCGCGTTCGCGCTGGACTACGTCGCCCGGCTCGCGCTCGCGGAACGCCGCCTGGAGTTCGCACGGTCGCACTGGCTGGACCTGTGCGCGGTGCTGCTGCCGTTGATTCAGCCGCTTCGGTTGCTGCGCCTCGTGTCGACGCTGACGCTGGTGGGCCAGCGGGCGCGGATGGCCTCGCAGATACGGCTGACCACGTATGTCGCCGGGGCGGTGGTCGGGCTGCTGATGTTCGGGTCACTGGCCGTGCTCTCCGTCGAGCGGGACTCACCGGACGGGAACATCAAGACGCTGGGTGACGCGGTGTGGTGGTCGTTCACCACCATGACGACCGTGGGGTACGGAGACCACGCGCCGACCACCGGCGTGGGGCGGATGCTCGCGGTGGGCCTGATGCTGTCCGGGATCGCCCTGCTGGGTGTGGTGACCGCGAACATCGCGGCGTGGTTCATAGCGCGGTTCGAGATGGACGACGTGGAGGAGCGGCGGCAGACGGAGGCGATACGGCTGTTGACGGAGGAGGTTCGCGCACTGCGCGCGGAGGTCGCTTCGCTGTCGGGGCCACGGGTGCCGGAGCAGGTGGGTGAGGAGAGGGCGCGTTAGCTCTGGCCCGGGGCGGGGGCCGGCCGGGGGTTGGCCGACCGCCGGCGCTACGTGCCGGGGCAGGTGGGGTGCGGGTAAAGCCCGCTGGCCGCGGAACTCGGGGCCTTGGGTTCGACGGGGGCTGCGGGTGGTGGTGGCTGCGGGTGGTGGTGGCTGGTCGCGCGGTTCCCCGCGCCCCTGAGGGGGCGCTGCGCGCCCCACCCAGGTCGGCCCCGACACGGGCGAGCGGCCCGCTAGAACAGACCGCCGCCCGGGGCTGCCGCACCCGCCAGCCAGATGATCGCCAGCAGGGTGTCGATCCCGCCCAGGACCAGGGCGATCAACGCCGGGACGGGACGGGCTCCTGACCAGGTGCGGTTCATGGACAGCCAGCCGCAGACCATCGCCGCCGGGCCGAGGATGATGCCCAGTACGAAGAATCCGGCGAAAGCGCAGACGGCTCCGATGATCCCCAGTGTCGCGCGATCCGGCCCGGTCCGTGACCACGTCCGGCCACGTGAGCGGGGGTGCCTGCGCGTACCGTGCGAGAAGCCCGCCATCGTCAACTCCCTGAATCGGCGTTCGACTTGGCGAGTACCCACGGTGCGCTTGTCATGCCTACGCGTCCGGGCCTGAGCGCGCTGACCCCCTCCGGCAGCGCGCCACAGGCCCTGGCTTGACCCACTGTGACCTGCGGCGCATGCCGGTGGGAGGGATCTTCGGCGTTGTCACCCTGATAGGGGAACTCCCGCCCTCGCTCCCTCCGTTCGTCAGATGTGCGCCGCGCCCGCACCCGCCTCCGCGTTCTCACCGCGCTTGGTCAGGAAGGCCACGAAGACGGCGACGACGGCCACACCGGCGGCGACCAGGGACGCCAGGCTCATGCCCGAGATGAATGTGTCGTGTGCCACGTCGGTGATCTTCGCGGCGATCTGCTCGGGAGTACCCGGGGCCAGCGGCGGCACGCCGACCTGGACCGCCTCGGAGGCCTGGGCCTCCTGGGCAGCGGTCAGCGGCGGCAGGCCCGCGGACGTCCAGTTGCCGGCGAGGTCGCTGTCGACCTTGGAGGCCATCACGGCGCCCAGCACGGCCGTACCGAGGCTGCCGCCGATCTGCATCGCGGCCTGCTGGAGACCGCCGGCCACACCGGACAGCTCCATGGGCGCGTTGCCGACGATGACCTCCGTGGCGCCGACCATGACCGGCGCGAGGCCGAGTCCGAGCAGGGCGAACCAGAGCGACATGACGGCGCTGCCGGTGTCCGTCTCCAGCGTGGACATGCCGTACATGGCGATCGCGGTGAGCGCCATGCCGCCCGCCAGCGGGACACGCGGGCCGAGCTTGGTGATCATCGCGCCCGCGAGCGGGGAGCCGACGATCATCATGCCGGTGAGGGGAAGCAGGTGGAGGCCGGCGTCGATCGGGCTCATCCCGTGGACGTTCTGGAGGTAGAACGTCACGAAGAACAGGCCGCCCATGAACGCGATGGCCATCAGGACCATCAGGACGACACCCGCGGAGAGCGGCACCGAGCGGAAGAGGGCCAGCGGGATCAGGGGCTCCCTGACCTTCGTCTCCCAGAACGCGAAGAGCGCGAAGCCCACGACCGAGCCGGCTATGAACAGCCACGTCCTGCCGTCGCCCCAGCCCCACGCCGGGGCCTTGATCAGGGCCCAGACCAGGCAGAACATCGCCGTCGAGAGAAGGGCTATGCCCAGGACGTCGAAGGAGCGCGGGGCGTTCTCGGGGCGGTGGTCGAGGAGGATCAGCACGCCGAGGACGACGGCGAGGATGCCGACCGGCACGTTGATGAAGAACACCGACTGCCAGTTGACGTGCTCGACGAGGACGCCGCCGAGGATCGGGCCGCCGGCGGTGGAGGCGCCGATGACCATGCCCCAGATGCCGATGGCCATGTTGAGCTTCTCGGCCGGGAAGGTCGCGCGCAGCAGGCCGAGCGCGGCCGGCATCAGCAGCGCGCCGAACAGGCCCTGGAAGACACGGAAGACGACGACCGCGGCAATGCTGCTGGACAGTCCGATCGCGCCGGAGGCGGCGGCGAAGCCGACCACGCCGATCAGGAATGTCTGGCGGTGGCCGAAGCGGTCACCGAGCTTGCCCGCGGTGATCAGGGCGACCGCGAGGGCGAGGAAGTAGCCGTTGGTGATCCACTGCACCTCGGCGAAGGACGCGCTCAGGTCCTTCTGGATGGCCGGGTTGGCGATCGCCACGATGGTGCCGTCGAGGGCCACCATCATGACCCCGACCGCGACGGTGATGAGGGTGAGCCAAGGGTGGCCGCGCAGCCCCTTGGCCGGCGTCGCGTCCGACGGGGTCGCTGGTGCCTGGTCCCCCGGCCCCGTCGTCTTGATGGTGGTCTGACTAGTCATGTGTTCGAGGCTAGTGACAGCCACTGACAATTGACAAACCAATTCACAAGTCGGTAACTGACACCTATGGAAACACTGCGCGAACGCAAGAAGCAGCGCACCCGGGAAGCACTGCTGCGTACCGCGCTGGAGCTCTTCACCACCCAGGGGTACGAGCGCACCACCGTCGACGACATCGCGGAGGCCGTCGACGTGTCGCAGCGCACGTTCTTCCGCTACTTCGCCGGCAAGGAGGAGGCGGCCCTCGCCCTGATGGAGGTGACGGTGGCGCACTTCCTCCAGGGGGTGCGCGAGCGCCCGCCGCACGAGGCGCCCATGGAGGCGCTGCGCCAGGCCGTGCTGGAGGGCTGGGACACGCTCAACGACGTGATCCAGGCCATCGCGCCGGTCGAGCTGTATCTGCGCATGTGCCGGGTGATCGAGTCGACACCCGCCCTGCTCGCCGCCCATCTGCGCCGCTCGGTGGAGGTCGAGGAGGCGATGGCGGGCATCCTCGCCGAGCGCGAGGGGGTCGACATGGACACGGACCCGCGACCGCGGCTGGCGGTGGCCGTCTTCGGCGGTGTGATGCGGCTGACGGAGCGTCAGTGGAGTGTCGGCGAGGACTTCAGCCTTGACGCCATGCGGGCACTGACCGTCTCATATCTCGAACAGGTGGGTCCGGCACTCAGCGAGAGCTGGCGAACACACTGAGGTCATCGGCGTGTTAACACCGCCTTGATCGAAACGTGATACCTGTCACTTGGTTAACGCGAGACCCTGTCGTTCTCCTAGTGTGTCCTCCCAGTGACTTCCTTCGATACGTCCCCGCAACTGAACGTCTGGCGCGCTCTGCTCGCACTGGCCGTGGTGTTCGTGATGCTGGCGACCACCGGCTGGACCGCCCTGCGCCACCACCGGACCCCGGCACCGCTCCAGGCCTCGCTCAGCGCCTGGGAGCACGGCAGCATCGCCGGTCACCCGCTGCCGGCCGTGAACTCCTCCCCCACGCGGCTCGCCCAGTTCTTCACCTCGCTCACCGACGGACAGCGCGCCGACCTCGTACGCCGCTTTCCGCTCGCGGTCGGCAACATGAACGGCGCCCCCGTCGAGCTGCGCTACCGCGCCAACCGCGTCGCCCTCGACGAGGCGCGCGAGGTCGAGCGCAAGCGCATGCACGACCAGAAGCTCACGCCCGACGGACAGCGCGAGGCGGGCCGTCGTATGCATCGCTTCGAGTCGATGATGGGGGCGGACCGGCGCATCCTCGCCTTCGACCCCGAGGGCTCGGGGCGGGCCGCCGAGGTGTTCGGCGACTTGGCCGGGGCGGAGCGGATCTCGGTCGTCGTGCCCGGCGTCGACACCGACCTGCTCACCTTCCAGCGCTCCAGCCGCCAGTACTCGGCGCCGGCCGGTATGGCCCAGTCGCTGTACGCGGCCGAGCGCGAGGCCAGCCCCTCGACGCGTACGGCCGTGATCGCCTGGGCCGACTACACCGCGCCGAGCGGGCTCGGCATCGACTCGGCGACGGCGATGCGGGCCGCGGACGGGGCCGTACGCCTGGAGGCGCTGGTGCGCGGACTGCCCGGCGGTTCACCGGTCTCCCTCTTCTGCCACAGCTACGGCTCGGTGCTGTGCGGGATCGCCGCGCCCACCCTGTCGGAGCGGGTGGCCGACATAGCGGTGGCCGGGAGCCCCGGAATGCGGGTCTCGAAGGCCGCCAACCTGCGCACGTCCGCGCATGTGTGGGCGATGCGGGACGCGGACGACTGGGTGCAGGACGTGCCGTATCTGGAGGTCGGCGGGCTGGGACACGGGGAGGACCCGATGTCCTCGGTCTTCGGGGCCCGGGTGCTGTCGGCGCGGGAGGCGAAGGGGCACGGCGGCTATTTCGAGCCGGGTACGGACAGTGTGGCGAACTTCGCCGAGATCGGGGTTGGCGCGTACCGCTCGGTGCGGTGCGCAGACGATGCCGAGGCCTGTCGGGCGGGTTTGTCCGACACGGCGTCGGCCGGACGCGCGTAGAGGCGCAGGAATCGCGGTGTGCGCGGGGTGGCGACGGAGAAGCACGTGCCGCATACGATGAGCCGCATGGGTGACGTACTGGCCGGATTTCATGCCGCCTGGGAGTTCGAGTCCGACTCCGTGCTCATCCGCTACGAACGGGGCATTCGAACACCCAAGCTCTTCCAGTCGCTGGGGGAACGCCGGGTGCCTCTTGAAGCGATCGGCGGGGTCACGCTGACGCCGGGGAAGCGCGGGACGGTGGTTCTGCGCCTGGAGCTGCGGCCCGGTGCCGATCCGTTGATGGAGGCGGCTGCGGGGCAGTTGAAGGAGGGCGGCGATCCGTATCGGCTGGTGCTGCCGGCCGAGCGCGAGACGCTGGCCGAGTACTACGCCGACGAGTTGCGCGCGGAGCTGACGGCGTCGGGGCCGGCCGAGGAGTTCCTCGTGGGGGCGCCCGATGTGCCGTTGCAGTTCAAGGCGTACGACGGGAAGGCGTCGTTCGACGGACAGACGGTGCGGTTCCGGTGGTTCTGGACGGGTGCGTCCTCCGCGAAGTGGAAGGCGGGGGATCAGAGTTTCTCCGTCGCCGAGTTGAGCGGCGTCGAGTGGCGGTCGCCCGAGGTCTTCGAGGGGTACCTGCGGTTGCTCCGGCGGGACTCCGCCGACGAGCGGCTCGCGCCGGAGCAGGTCGATCACGATCCGGCGGCCGTGGTGTTCGGGCTGGGGTACGGGCCGGTGCACGAGTCGTTGCCGTTCGCTGCGGCGGTGTTGTCGGCGGTTCGCTCCGCCGGGGTGGCGGTGGCGGCTGTCCCGGCGGCGGCTGCGCCGCGCCGGGATCCCGCCGACATCGCCGAGCGGATTCGTCACCTCGGGGAACTGCATCAGGCCGGGTTGGTGACGGATGAGGAGTTCTCGGTGAAGAAGGCCGAGTTGCTGGCGGAACTTTAGGGCTGAGCGTCTGCCGGGTTCCGTTGTCGGTCGGGTGCGGGCCGGTTGTGGCTGGTCGCGCAGTTCCCCGCGCCCCTGAAAGCCTCTCCCCCGCGGCCCGCCGAGAAGACCTGCTCCTCCCCGCCGGCCAAGACCTCTCCCCTCCGCCCGCCGAAGCCGCTACTCCCGGCCCGCCGACGCGAACCGCATGTCCGCGTACCTGTCGCCCGCCACCTGGGCCGCGATCGGGTCCAGCAGGGCCAGCTCCTCCCCGCTCAGCACGATCCGCGTCGCGCCTGCGTTCTCCTCCACTCGCGTCGGCTTGCGGGTGCCCGGGATCGGGATCACCGGGAGGTCGTGTACGGCTGCCTGCTGCTGGACCCAGGCCAGCGCGATCTGCCCCGGCGTGGCCCCGTATGCCTCGGCGACCTTGCGGATCGGGTCCAGGAGGGCGGCGTTCGCCGTCGCGTTCTCGCCCGTGTAACGGGGCTGTTGGCGGCGGAAGTCGCCGGCCGTCAGGTCCTCGGCCTTGGCGAAGGAGCCCGTGAGGAAGCCCCGGCCCAGCGGGGAGTACGGGACGAGGGCGACGCCCAGCTCGCGCGCCGTCGGGACCACGTTCGCCTCGATGTCGCGGCTGAACAGGGACCACTCGGACTGCACGGCCGCGATGGGGTGGACCGCCTGCGCGGCGCGCAGTTCCCCGCCCGTGATCTCGCTCAGGCCCAGGTGCTTGACCTTGCCCTCACGGACCAGCTCGGCCATCGTGCCGACGGTCTCCTCGATGGGGACGTTCACATCCCGGCGGTGCATGTAGTAGAGGTCGATCACGTCGACGTCCAGGCGGCGCAGGCTCGCCTCCACCGCCTGGCGGATGTACGGCGTGTCGTTGCGGATGATCCGGCGCGTCGGGTCGTCCGGCGGGATCGCCAGGGCGAACTTCGTGGCGATGACGACCTCGTCCCGGTGCGCCTTGAAGAACGGCGACAGGAACCTCTCGTTCTCGCCCGCCCCGTACGCGTCCGCCGTGTCGTACAGCGTGACGCCCAGTTCCAGCGCGCGCTCCAGGGTGGCCCGGGACTCGTCCGCGTCGGAGGGGCCGTACCCGAAGCTCATGCCCATGCAGCCGAGGCCCTGGACGCCCACCTCGGGGCCCGTCGCGCCGAGTCGTGCCGTCGCGATCCTGCTGTCCGTCATCCGGCCTTCTCCACCTTTTCCGTCTTGTGCTGCTCGTACGTCTTGTCCTGCTCGTACAGACGCCCCGCGTCCGCGTAGAAACTGATCTTCCGGTCGAGGACCGCCAGCGTGTCCTGGAGTTCGGCGATCCGGGCGAGGACGTCGCTGCGGGTCGTCTCCAGCAGCTCGAAGCGCTCGCCGAACGTGTGGTCGCCCTCGCGCACCAGCTCGGCGTACCGGACCATGTCGGCGACCGGCATACCGGTCAGCCGCAGCTTGCCGACGAGGTCGAGCCAGTCCAGGTCACGGTTGCTGTAGCGGCGCTGGCCGGTGTGCGAGCGGTCGATGTGCGGCATGAGGCCGATCCGCTCGTACCAGCGCAGGGTGTGGGCCGTCAGACCGGTGAAGGCGACGACCTCGCTGATCGTGTAGCTGTCCTGGCCCTGCGGCCGCCGGTGCGGGTGCGGCGGAGCGGCACAGCTGTCGGTCCTGGTACTCGTGGTCTCCATCACCGTCATACGCTCAACGCTATGGCCTTGGAGTGCGCTCCAAGCAAGCGGAAAGGGTAAGAAATGCACGGGACATGGCGTGATCGTCGCCGCTAGCGTGCGGGCATGAGTCTCGTACGCCGTGCCACACCCGAGGACGCGGAGGAAGTGCTGCGTCTGCGCCAGGTGATGATCGACGCGCTGCCCGGCGGGGACACGTCCAGGGAGTGGCACGCGGGCTCGCTCCCGGCGCTGCGGGGGAAGCTGGGCGCGCCGGACGGGGACTTCGCCGCGTTCGTCGTCGACCACCCGGACCGGCCGGGGGAGCTGGCCGCACTGGTGGTCGGGACGGTCGACTACCGGATCGGTAAGGCGGGCAATCCGGGCGGGCTGGCGGGGTACGTCTTCAGCGTCGCCACCGACCCGCGGGCCCGGCGTCGCGGGTACGCGCGCGCGTGCATGGACGAGTTGCTGGCGTGGTTCCGGGAGCGGGGTGCCGGGCAGGTCATGCTCACCGCGTCGGCGGAGGCCGAGCCGATGTACGCCTCCCTCGGCTTCGTCCACAAGCCGGACCCCACGATGATCCTGAAGCTCTGAGCGCCTTAGGCTCGTGAGCATGTCCTTGCAGAGCCTCGCGCTGATCGAAGACTGGCCGGTTCCCACCGCCGCGGCGGGTGTCGTACGGGCGGACGGCACCGTCCTGGGTACGCACGGTCCGGTCGGGCACCGCTTCCCCCTCGCCTCGGTCACCAAGCCGCTGGCCGCCTACGCCGTGCTCGTCGCGTACGAGGAAGGGGCGGTCGAGCTCGACGAGCCGGCCGGGCCGCAGGGCTCGACGGTGCGTCATCTGCTCGCGCACACCTCGGGGCTGGCGTTCGACGAGCACCGGGTGACGGCCCCGCCCGGGGAGCGGCGGCTGTACTCCAACGCCGGATTCGAGCAGCTCGGGGACCATGTCGCCAAGGCGACGGACATTCCGTTCGCCGAGTATCTGCGGCAGGCGGTGCTGGAGCCGCTGGGCATGACGGCCACGTCCCTGGAGGGATCCCCGGCGAAGGACGGCGTGTCGACGGTCGAGGATCTGCTGCGGTTCGCGGCCGAGGTGCAGGCGCCGCGTCTGCTGGACCCGCGCACGGTCGCCGAGGCGATGACCGTGCAGTACCCGGGGACGAAGGGCGTGCTGCCGGGGTACGGGCACCAGAACCCCAACGACTGGGGGCTCGGCTTCGAGATCCGTGACGGCAAGTCCCCGCACTGGACGGGCGCTTCGTCGTCGCCGCGCACCTTCGGTCATTTCGGGCAGTCGGGTACGTTCCTGTGGGCCGACCCGGACGCGGGAGTGGCCTGCGTCGCGCTGACGGACCGGGCGTTCGGTCCCTGGGCCGTCGAGGTGTGGCCGACGTTCACGGACGCCGTGCGCGCCGAGGCCGGACGGTAGCCGCGGTCACCTGTCCCGGGGGGACCCCGGCTCCGGCAGGGCGCCGAGTTTCTCGCCGGTGCCCTCCGTGTCGATGTGCGGCAGGATCCGGTCCAGCCGGCGCGGCGTCCACCAGGCGTGCCGGCCCAGCAGTGTCATCACGGCCGGCACCATGAGCAGCCGGACCACCGTGGCGTCGATGAGCACGCTGACGGCGAGGCCCAGCCCCAGCATCTTGACCACGATGTTGTCGCTGATGATGAAGGCCGCGAAGACGCTCACCATGATCAGCGCGGCGCAGGTGATGACGCGCGCGGTGATCTCCAGCGCGTGGGCGACCGAGTCCTTGGCGTCCCCGGTGCGCAGCCATGCCTCGTGCACCCGGGACAGCAGGAAGATCTCGTAGTCCATGCTGAGCCCGAAGATGATGGCGAACATCATCATCGGCACATAGCTCTCGATGGGCACCTTGCCGTGGACCCCCAGGGCGGGCCCGCCCCAGCCCCACTGGAACACGGCGACGACGACGCCGTACGAGGCCGCGATCGACAGGACGTTGAGGACGGCGGCCTTCACGGCGACGAGCAGGCCGCGGAAGACCGCGAGGACGATCAGGAAGGCGAGGCCGACCACGACCGCGATGATCACCGGCAGCCGCTGGGCGACGATGTCGCGGAAGTCGACCTGGGCGGCCGTGGTCCCGGTGACGTAGCCCTTGGCGTCGGTGCCGGACAGCGCGCCGGGGAGGGTGTCGTCGTAGAGCCGGTTCGTCAGGTCGGTGGTGTCCTTGTTCTGCGGGGACACCGACGAGTAGACCGTGCCGACCAGGACGTCGCCGTCCTGGGTCGGCTGCAGCGGACTGACGAAGGAGGTTCCGGACGCGTCGTTCAGGGCCTGCTGGGTCTTCGAGGCCACGTCCGAGCGCTGTGAGTCCGGTACGTTCGTCTGGTCGACGACGATGGTGAGCGGCCCGTTGGAGCCCGCGCCGAACGCGTCCGTCATCAGGTCGAAGGCCCGCCGGTCGGTGAAGGACGTGGGGTCGGCGCCGTCGCCGATGTGACCGAGCTGGATCGAGAAGACGGGGATGGCCAGCACCGCCACGGTGACCACGCCGGCGGACAGGTACCGCCACGGATGGTGCTCGACGCGCTTGGCGTAGCGGTGCCAGGTGCCCTGGGTCGTGTCGCCCCCGGGCTCGGTCTCGGCGATCGGCCTGCGCACGTGCCAGCGGTCGACGTTGCGGCCGATCAGCCCCAGCATGGCCGGGACCAGGGTCAGCGCGCCCAGGACGGCGGAGACGACCGTGACGGCCGCGGCGACGCCGAGCAGGCCGATGAAGCTCACGCCGGACACCCACAGGCCCATCAGGGCGACGATCACCGTGGTGCCGGAGACCAGCACCGCGCGTCCGGAGGTGGCGGCGGCGTGGCCGGCGGCGCGCACCGGATCGGCGCCGTCCATGAGGCCCTGCCGGTGCCGGGTGAGCAGGAAGAGGGCGTAGTCGATGCCGACGCCGAGGCCGATCATCGTGGCCAGGGTGGGCGACACCGTGGCGAAGGTGAACGCGATGGCGAGCAGCCCCAGGCAGGCGAGGCCGCCGACCACGCCGACCAGCGCGGTGACCAGCGGAAGTCCCGCGGCGAGCACACTGCCGAAGCCGATCAACAGGACGACGATGGCGACGCCGAACCCGATGGCCTCGCTGATCCGGTCGTTGCCGGCGGGCCGCTCCAGCTCGCCCAGCGATCCGCCGTACTCGACGTCGACGCCGGCCTGTCTGAGCGGCTCCACGGCGTTGTCGACGCCGGTCAGGTAGCTGTCGCCGAGGAGGGAGGGCTGTTCGTTGAAGCGGATGGTGATGTAGCCGGTCTGCCCGTCCGAGGACAGTGGCCCGACCTTCGAGGAGGTGGCCTCCAGCGGGTTCTGCACGGACAGCACGTTCGGCAGCTTCTGGAGGTCTGCGACGGTGGTCGAGATCTGCGAGCCGACCGAGGTCAGGGGCTTGTCGGCGTCGTGCATGACGATCTGGCTGCCGTAGCCGCCGGCCTGCGGATCGTGCTCCTTGAGGACGTCCAGGCCCTTCTCGGACTGCACGTCGGACAGCGCGAAGTTGTCCGAGTACTCCCCGCCGTGGATGTGGTTCAGCGCCTGGAGCGCGCCGAGCGCCACGACCCAGGCGACGATCACGATCACGAAGTGCTGGGCGCACCACTCACCGAGACGTCGCAGCCCCCCGGTCGGGGCGTCCCCCCGTCCCCCTGCGGTCTTGCGTCTGGCCATGGGCTCGGCTCTTCTCTGCCGGGCGGCAGTCGGACACATCCATTGGACGCCGCCCCGACCACTTGGGCATCTTGAGCCCCACGCCTAACGGGCCATCTCCCACATCAGCAGCTCGGCCGGGCTCACCCCCACCGCCTCCACGTCCTTGGCGTCCGTGAGACGCGCGGAGTCCCCGGCGCCCAGGTCCTCGCCGTCCAGGAGTACGTCACCGCGCACGACATGGACGTACAGGTACGCCCCGTCCGGCACCGCCGTCCGCTCCCCCGCCCCCAGCCGCCGTACGTGGAGCATCGCGCCCGCCTCCGGGACGGCGTACGGCGTCGAGTCCGCGATGCCGTGGACGATCTCGTACGCCGGGTCGCCGCCCGGCGTCAGCGGGGCCAGCCAGGTCTGGAGGAAGGTCAGCGGCGTGTCGGCGTCGTTGCGCTCCACGTGCCGAACGCCGCCCGCCGAGCTCAGCCGCTGCACGTCCCCGGGGCCGACCCGGGTCTCGTGGCCGGTGGAGTCGCGGTGGGTCAGCTCGCCCTCGACGACCCACGTCACGATCTCGGTGTGGCTGTGGGGGTGCTCGTCGAAGCCGGCGCCGGGGGCGAGCCGCTCCTCGTTGCAGGCGATCATCGCGCCGAAGCGGAGGTTGTCGGGGTCGTAGTGCGGGCCGAAGGAGAAGGCGTGGCGCGACTCGATGCCCACTGCCGGATCCCCTCCGGGGTAGCGCTCCGCGGCGCGCCGTACGTCCATCACGGGACCACGTTAGCCCTGCCGGATGCCGGACAGCCGGACCGCGCCACCAACACCCTGCGGTCCGTTCCCCCGCCCCCGCCGCCCCTACCCGTCCCATCCCCTGAAGGGGCTCCGCCCCTTCGACCCCGGCAACCGCCGGACGGGCTGGAGATGCCCCCCGGCCGAGCCGTCAAGCCCTCGACCACAACCCCCTCTGGCACGCACCCCCGTCCCGATAAGGCAGTCTTGTCCCCGTGCCCGAACCCGTAGCCCGTAATTCCGAAGCCGCCGCGCACGACGTCCACCCGCACTCCGCGACCCTGAAGCGGCTCGAGAAATCCTCCGGTTCTCTCGCCGCGCAGGCCATCGCGCGGATGGACGAGACGCTGTCGTGGTACCGGGCGATGCCCCCGGAGAACCGTTCCTGGATCGGTCTGGTCGCCCAGGCCGGTATCGCCGCCTTCACCGAGTGGTTCCGGCATCCCGACGCCCCACAGGCGATCTCCACCGATGTCTTCGGGACCGCGCCGCGCGAGCTGACCCGCGCGATCACCCTGCGGCAGACCGTCGAGATGGTGCGGACGACCATCGAGGTCATGGAGTCGGCCATCGACGAGGTCGCCGCTCCCGGTGACGAGAACGTGCTGCGGGAGGCGCTGCTCGTCTACGCCCGTGAGATCGCCTTCGCCACCGCCCAGGTGTACGCCCAGGCCGCCGAGGCACGCGGTGCCTGGGACGCCCGCCTGGAGTCCCTCGTCGTGAACGCCGTGCTCAGTGGCGAGGCCGACGAGGGCGCCGTGTCGCGGGCCGCCGCGCTGGGGTGGAACTCGCCGGAGCACGTGTGTGTCGTGCTCGGGACCGCGCCCGACGGGGACAGCGAGCTGACCGTCGAGGCCATCCGGCGGGCCGCCCGGCACGCCAAGCTCCAGGTGCTGACCGGGGTGCTCGGGGACCGGCTCGTCGTCATCGCGGGCGGCAGCGACAATCCCATCGCCGTGGCGAAGTCCCTGATCGGGCCGTATGCCGCCGGTCCGGTCGTGGCGGGGCCCGTCGTACCCGATCTGCTGGCCGCCACCCGGTCCGCGCAGGCCGCCGCCGCCGGGCTGAAGGCATGTTCCGCCTGGCAGGACGCCCCGCGGCCGGTGCTCGCGGACGATCTCCTGCCGGAGCGTGCCATCGCCGGGGATCCCAGCGCGCGCGAGCAGTTGGTGGAGGAGATCTACAGACCGCTGGAGGAGGCCGGGTCGGCCCTTCTGGAGACGCTCTCGGTCTATCTGGAGCAGGCGAGCAGCCTGGAGGGGGCCGCGCGGATGCTCTTCGTGCATCCCAACACCGTGCGCTACCGGCTTCGACGTGTGACTGACGTCACCGGCTGGTCGCCGTCCGATGTACGCTCCGCGTTCACTCTGCGGATCGCGCTCATCCTGGGGCGTCTGGTCGACGCCGATCTTCAGCTCTAGGGTTTTGTCGGGGGCCCACAAAACCCCCTCGTGTTCTTCGTCCTTGTCCCCACGGGCGGCCGTGCCCGTCCCCAAGAGAGAGTGTGAGAGTGCTCGTACTCGTCGCTCCCGGCCAGGGCGCCCAGACGCCCGGCTTCCTGACCCCCTGGCTCGAACTCCCCGGTGCCGCGGACCGCGTCGCCGCGTGGTCCGACGCCATCGGACTGGACCTCGCCCACTACGGCACCCAGGCCGACGCGGACGCCATCCGGGATACGTCCGTGGCGCAGCCGCTCCTCGTCGCCGCCGGCCTCCTGTCCGCCGCGGCACTCGGTGCTGAGACGTCGGCCGCCGACGCGGCGGGCCGGCTGGGCGCCGTCGCGGGACACAGCGTCGGTGAGTTCACCGCGGCCGCCCTCGCGGGTGTCCTCGACGACACCGCCGCGCTCACCCTCGTACGCAAGCGGGGCCTGGCCATGGCCGAGGCCGCCGCGATCACCGAGACCGGTATGTCGGCGCTGCTCGGCGGCGACCCCGAGACCTCCGTCGCGCACCTGGAGAAGCTCGGTCTGACCCCGGCGAACATCAACGGCGCCGGTCAGATCGTGGCCGCGGGCACCATGGAGCAGCTCGCCGCGCTGAACGAGGACAAGCCCGAGGGGGTGCGCAAGGTCGTCCCGCTGAAGGTCGCGGGCGCCTTCCACACGCACCACATGGGCCCCGCCGTCGAGAAGCTGGCCGAGGCCGCCAAGGAACTCGTCGCCGCCGACCCGAAGCTCACGTACGTCTCCAACAAGGACGGCGAGGCGGTCGCCACCGGCGCCGAGGTGCTGGAGCGCCTCGTCGGGCAGGTCGCCAACCCGGTCCGCTGGGACCTGTGCATGGAGACCTTCAAGGCGCTCGGCGTCACCGCCCTGATCGAGGTCTGCCCCGGCGGCACGCTGACCGGGCTCGCCAAGCGCGCGCTGCCCGGCGTCAGGACGCTGGCCCTGAAGACCCCCGACGACCTCGACGCTGCTCGCGCGCTCATCGCCGAGACGACGACACCTGCCGCTGACGCGGCGGGCGCCTGACAAGGAGCCCGAGAGCATGACGAAGCTGAAGCCCAGCAAGGGCGCCCCGTACGCGCGCATCCTCGGTGTCGGCGGTTACCGGCCGGTCCGGGTGGTGCCGAACGAGGTGATCCTGGAGAAGATCGACTCGTCCGACGAGTGGATCCGTTCGCGCTCCGGCATCGAGACGCGGCACTGGGCGAACGACGAGGAGACCGTCGCCGCGATGTCGGTCGAGGCGTCCGGCAAGGCGATCGCCGACGCCGGGATCACCGCCGAGCAGATCGGCGGCGTGATCGTCTCGACCGTCTCGAACTTCCGGCAGACCCCGGCCGTCGCCACCGAGATCGCCGACAAGCTCGGCACGAACAAGGCCGCCGCCTTCGACATCTCGGCCGGCTGCGCGGGCTTCGGCTACGGCCTGACCCTCGCCAAGGGCATGATCGTCGAGGGTTCCGCCGAGTACGTCCTGGTCATCGGCGTGGAGCGGCTGAGCGACCTCACCGACCTGGAGGACCGCGCCACGGCCTTCCTGTTCGGCGACGGCGCCGGCGCGGTCGTGGTCGGCCCCTCCCAGGAACCGCACATCGGCCCGACCGTGTGGGGTTCCGAGGGCGACAAGTCCGAGACGATCAAGCAGACGGTGCCGTGGAACGAGTACCGCGTCGGCGACCTCGACAAGCTCCCGCTCGACAGCGAGGGCAACGTCAAGTTCCCCGCGATCACGCAGGAGGGCCAGGCGGTGTTCCGCTGGGCCGTGTTCGAGATGGCGAAGGTCGCCCAGCAGGCGCTGGACGCGGCCGGAATCACCCCGGACGACCTGGACGTCTTCATTCCGCACCAGGCCAACGAGCGGATCATCGACTCGATGGTGAAGACACTCAAGCTGCCGGAGCACGTCACGGTCGCCCGCGACGTGCGCACCACCGGCAACACCTCGGCCGCCTCGATCCCGCTCGCGATGGAGCGGCTCCTGGCGACCGGCGAGGCGAAGAGCGGCGACACTGCACTAGTCATCGGATTCGGGGCGGGTCTCGTATACGCCGCCACGGTCGTTACTCTCCCCTAGGCACTCCGTGCCGGATCTTGTGAGCCGGCCCGGGAAGCGCACCACCCGCCGCTGCCGTGGCGGGAGCCAAAACTCAGTACAACCTGAACAAACAACGAAGGAGCGCCAAGATGGCCGCCACTCAGGAAGAGATCGTCGCCGGTCTCGCCGACATCGTGAACGAGATCGCCGGCATCCCGGTTGAGGACGTCCAGCTGGACAAGTCCTTCACCGACGACCTGGACGTCGACTCGCTGTCCATGGTCGAGGTCGTCGTCGCCGCCGAAGAGCGCTTCGACGTCAAGATCCCCGACGAGGACGTCAAGAACCTCAAGACCGTCGGCGACGCGACCGACTACATCCTCAAGAACCAGGGCTGATCCTCCGATCACAACCCTGGGCTGACTGCCCCGCCACCCGGCGGTGGCGCCGCTGAATCCCCATTCCTTGGAGAAAGAATTCCCGTGAGCCCGACCAATCGCACCGTGGTCGTCACCGGTATCGGCGCAACCACACCGCTGGGTGGCGACGCAGCCTCTACCTGGGAGGGCCTGATCGCCGGCAAGTCCGGCGTCAAGCCCCTGGAGCAGGAGTGGGCCGCCGACCAGGCGGTCCGTATCGCCGCGCCGGTCGCCGTGGAGCCGAGCGAGGTCATTCCTCGGCCGCAGGCCCGCCGCCTGGACCGCTCGGCGCAGTTCGCGCTGATCGCGGCCAAGGAGGCGTGGGCCGACGCCGGGTTCGAGGCCAGGGCCGGTGAGGACCCGACCGTCGATCCCGACCGTCTGGGCGCGGTCGTCGCCTCCGGCATCGGTGGCGTGACGACACTGCTCGACCAGTACGACGTGCTGAAGGAGAAGGGCGTCCGCCGCGTCTCCCCGCACACCGTCCCCATGCTGATGCCGAACGGCCCGTCGGCCAACGTGGGCCTGCTCGTGGGCGCCCGTGCGGGCGTGCACACGCCGGTCTCCGCCTGCGCGTCGGGCGCCGAGGCCATCGGCTACGCCATCGAGATGATCCGGACCGGCCGCGCCGACATCGTGGTCGCCGGCGGCACGGAGGCGGCGATCCACCCGCTGCCCATCGCCGCGTTCGGCAACATGATGGCGATGTCCAAGAACAACGACGACCCGCAGGGCGCGTCGCGTCCCTACGACGTCGCCCGCGACGGCTTCGTCCTCGGTGAGGGCGCCGGCGTGATCGTCCTGGAGTCCGCGGAGCACGCGGCGAAGCGCGGGGCGCGCGTGTACGCCGAGGCTGTCGGGCAGGGCATCTCGGCCGACGCCCACGACATCGTGCAGCCGGAGCCGGAGGGCCGCGGTATCTCGCAGGCCCTGCAGAACCTGCTGGATCGCAACGACCTGGACCCGGCGGAGATCGTGCATGTCAACGCGCATGCGACGTCGACGCCGGCCGGTGACATCGCCGAGCTCAAGGCGCTGCGGAAGGTGTTCGGTGACGATGCCGACCACATGGCCGTCTCGGCCACCAAGTCCATGACGGGGCACCTGCTGGGTGGTGCCGGCGGTGTCGAGACGGTCGCGACCGTGCTCGCGCTGTACCACCGGGTGGCTCCGCCGACCATCAACGTCGAGAACCTGGACCCGGAGGCCGAGGCGAACGCCGACGTCATCCGCGGGGAGGCGCGCAAGCTGCCCGTCGAGGGGCGGATCGCCGCGCTGAACGACTCGTTCGGCTTCGGTGGGCACAACGTGGTGCTGGCGTTCCGGTCGGTCTGATCGCGGCGTCAGTCGAGGATGGCCCGGACTCTGGGAAGAGTCCGGGCCATCGCTGTGGGTGGTGCGGTTGTGTGCCGGGTTCCGGTTTCTAGACCACCTGGTGCAACCAGCGGACCGGGGCGCCTTCGCCGGCGTACCGGAACGGCTCCAACTCGTCGTCCCACGGCTTGCCGAGCAGCTTGGCGATCTCCGCCTCCAGGTCGGTCTCGCCGCCCTGTGAACGGGCCAGGGCCGCCCTCAACCGGTCCTCGGGGATCAGGATGTCGCCGTGGATGCCGGTGACGGCGTGGAAGATGCCCAGGTCGGGGGTGCAGCTGTAGCGCTCGCCCTCGGCGGTGGGGCAGGGCTCGGACGTCACCTCGAAGCGGAGCAGATGCCAGCCGCGCAGGGCGGAGGCCAGCTTGGAGGCCGTGCCCGCCTCGGCCTGCCAGGAGAACTCCGAGCGCCAGGTGCCGGGCGCGGCCGGCTGCCGGATCCAGTCGAGGTTGACGCGCGTGCCGAGCACCCCGGCGACGGCCCACTCGACATGCGGGCACAGCGCGCGCGGCGCGGAGTGCACGTACAGAACTCCACGTGTCGTCACCGGGACCTCCGGGCAGAGCGGACATCTTGCGAACTGGCGGACGATAGTGGCCGGGCAGCCACGTTGATGGCGAGGCTACCGTGCGGCGGCGCAAGGAGTGTGACGTACCGTCGGTCCCGGTGCCGCCAAACGCCCGCCATTCACCCGGCAGGACGCTTGTACGGGTGTGAGCCGTTGCATGAGCCGGACGGGAACCCTTGTGCGTTGTTATGGGTTGGAGACCATGACAGGCCGAGCGAGGGGATGGACCACGGATGCCGAAGCGACGGCACCTTTCGCGCGCGGTCTTCGCCGCCGTGACCGCGACCGTGCTGGGCGTCGCCGGCTGTGACGCCGTGGGCGGCAACTCCCCGGCGCCGTCCGGATCCGACGCGCCGAGCGCCCGGCCGTCGCCGAAGCCGACGCCGACCTGGGACCGCAGTCCCGCGTCGGTCGCGGCCGTGGGCGACTCCATCACGACCGGTTTCGACGCCTGTGCGGTCCTGTCGGACTGTCCCGAGGTGTCGTGGGCGACCGGCAGCAGTCCTCAGGTCGACAGTCTCGCCGTACGGCTGCTGGGGAAGGCGAACGCCGCCGGGCGCAGCTGGAACCACGCCGTGACCGGGGCGCGGATGACGGACGTGGCCGGGCAGATGGCCCGGGCGGTGGCGCACAGGCCGGAGTTGGTGACGGTCATGGCGGGGGCGAACGACGCCTGCCGGGACACGCCCGACGCGATGACGTCGGTGGCCGACTTCCGGACGCAGTTCGAGGACGCCATGGGCACGTTGCGGGAGGCGCTGCCGAAGACCCAGGTGTACGTCGCGAGCGTGCCGAACCTGATGCGGCTGTGGGAGCAGGGCCGTACCAGCCCGGTGGGCAGACAGGTGTGGAAGCTCGGCATCTGCCCGTCGATGCTGGGCGACGCCGAGTCCGTCACGGCGGCGGCCAACCAGCGGCGCGAGACGGTGCAGGCGCGCGTCGAGGCGTACAACAAGGTGCTGGAGGAGGTCTGTGCGAAGGACCGCCGGTGCCGGTTCGACGACGGCGCGGTGTACGAGTTCCGCTTCGGCGGCACCCAGCTGAGCCAGTGGGACTGGTTCCATCCGAGTGTGAACGGTCAGGCGCGGCTGGCCGAGATCGCCTACCGGACGGTCACGAACTAGGGTTCCGCTCATGAGCGAACACTTCGGCACACTTTCCGACGGCACACAGGTCCTTCGCTGGACTCTGGAGCGCGGGGACGTTCGGGTACGGGTGCTGTCGTACGGCGGGATCGTGCAGTCGCTGGAGGTGCCGGACCGGGACGGGCACCGGGCGAACGTGGTGCTGGGGTTCGCCGACCTGGAGGGGTATCTGACCCACCCGGGGCCCTATCTCGGCGCTCTCGTCGGCCGGTACGCCAACCGGATCGCGGGCGGCCGCTTCCCCCTGGACGGCCTGACGTACGCGCTCGATCCGAACAACGCGCCCAACTCCCTGCACGGCGGCGAGCGCGGCTTCGACAAGCGGGTGTGGGACGCGACGCCGGTCGAGCACGGTGTGCGCCTGAGCCGGGTCAGCCCGCACGGCGAGGAGGGCTTCCCGGGGCGTCTCGAAGTCTCCGCGACCTACACCCTGGAGGCCGACGGGGCGCTGCGGATCGCGTACGAGGCGGTGACGGACGCGCCGACCGTGGTGAACCTGACCAACCACAGCTACTTCAACCTCGCCGGGGCAGGCTCGGGCAACGCGGGCGGCCATGAACTGCGGCTGGCCGCGGCCCGGTTCACACCGGTCGACGCGGATCTCATCCCGACCGGCTCCCTGGACGAGGTGGCGGGCACCCGCTTCGACTTCCTCCAGGCCCGGAAGGTCGGTGCCGGGTACGACCACAACTTCGCGCTGGACAAGGGGGTGACGGGGAGTGCGGAGGAGGTCGCGGAGCTGTACGACCCGTCGACCGGGCGGGCGCTCACGGTGGCGACGACCGAGCCCGGGCTCCAGCTGTACACCGCCGACCATCTCGCCGAGCCCTTCGCGCCGGGCGACGGCATCGCGCTGGAGACCCAGCACTTCCCCGATTCCCCGAACCGGCCGGAGTTCCCGAGCACGGCGCTCAGGCCGGGTGAGGTGTTCCGTTCGGAGACGGTGTACGGCTTCTCGGCCCGCTGAGGTGTCGCAGGTAGCCCCGGCCCGGGCGTCAGGACCCGGACCGGAGCTGTTCCTGGGGTACTTCTCCCGGATCAGACGTTAATCGTCGCGGTCACTCGGCGGTCGGTGATCGAGCGGCTCACCTGGATCTCGTACGAACCCTTCACAAAGGTCCACGAATTGGTCGTCCCGTCCCACGTCTCGAACGCCCGGCGCGGGATGTCGATCACCGCTTCGGCCGTCTCCCCCGGCCCCGCCGCCACGCTCGCGAAGCCGGCCAGCCACCGCGCCGGGCGGCCGACGTCGGGCTCGGTCGGCGCCAGGTAGACCTGCACGACCTCGCGCCCCGCGCGCTCGCCGGAGTTGCGGACGCGGACCGTGACCGTGGTGCCCTCCACCTTGGCGGACTCGTAGAGCCACTCGGTGTAGCCGAGGCCGTGCCCGAAGGGGTACGAGGGGACGCGGCCCGCCTTCTCCCAGGCGCGGTAGCCGATGAAGACGTCCTCGGTGTAGGCGAGTTCGCCGTCCGCGGGGACGACCTGGGTGACGGGGGCGTCGGTCAGCGAGCCCCAGGTGGTGGGCAGCCGACCGCCGGGCTCGTGCGCGCCGGTGAGGACGTCGGCCAGGGCGGCGCCGCCCTCCTGCCCGGGGAACCAGCTGAGCAGCACGGCCGCGACGTCCTCCCGCCACGGCAGCTCCACCGGGGAGCCGGAGTTGACGACCACGACGGTGCGCGGGTTGGCGGCGGCGACGGCGCGGACCAGATCGTCCTGGCGGCCGGGCAGGGTCAGGTCAGCGCGGTCGAAGCCCTCGGACTCGACGCGCTCGGTGGTGGCGACCACGACGACGGCCGTGTCGGCGGCCCGGGCGGCCCGGGCGGCCTCGGCGATCAGCTCGTCGGGGTCGCGCTGCGGTTCCTGGTGGGAGAGCGTGAAGGCGACGACCTTCATGGGGATGTCCGCGGCGAACTCGACGACGTAGGTCAGGGAGACCTCGACCGGTTCGCCGGCGGTGAGTTCGGGCCGGCCGTGGGCGACGGGGGCCCCGAAGAAGGTGATGAAGGGGTCGTCCTTGGCGGGGCGCTGGTCGTCGTCGAAGTACGTGGTCCCGTCGACGGTGAGCTTGAAGGCGCCGATGCCCTTGATGCCGAAGGTGTGCGCGCCGGTGTCGCGCGGGGTGAAGGTGCCGGTGAGCTCGACGGTGTGCAGCGTCTCGTGGGTCACGCCCTCGGGGAGGTCGTCGCCCATCCACTGGAGCTGGCCGCTCGGGGCGGAGCCGGTGCCGATGACGTTCCCGTCGGCGTCCCGGCACACGGCCCGCAGCTCGAAGCCCTGGTCGGCGACGCCGAGTTCGGTGTTCGGGTCGGCGCCGACCGAGTAGGTCAGGGCGCCCTCGGGGAGGGCGGCGGTGAGGCCGTCGAGCGGGGAGACGATCCGGTCGGGGAAGACGGTGGCGGAACCGCCGCCGAGGACCCGGGCGTCGCGGGCGGCGGCGCCGACGAGCGCGACGGTGCCGGCCGGCCGCAGCGGCAGGGCGCCCTGGTTGCGGACCAGGACGAAGGAGCGGCGGGCGATCTCGCGGGCCAGTTCCGTGCCGTCGACGGTCGCGGGGAGGTCGGTGACGGCGGGTTCGGCGCCCGGGAGGATGCCGACGCGGGCGGCGAGCCGCAGGACGTTGCGTACGGCGTCGTCGACCCTGGCCTCGGCGACCTCGCCGTTCCGTACGGCCCGGGCGAGGGGCTCGCCGTAGACGGTCTGCGGGCCGGGCATGGCGGCGTCGAGGCCGCCCTCGATGGCGCCCTTGGCCGAGCGGGCGGCCATCCAGTCGGAGACGTTGTAGCCGTCGAAGCCCCATTCGCCGCGCAGGACCTCGTTCACGAGGTACCGGTGCTCGGTCATCGTCGTGCCGTTGACCGTGTTGTAGGCGGTCATGATGCCCCAGGGGTGGGCGTTCTCGACGATGATCTCGAAGGGCGCCAGGTACAGCTCGCGCAGGGCGCGTTCGCTCACCCTGTTGTTCACGGTGAAGCGCTCGGTCTCGGCGTCGTTGGCGACGAAGTGCTTGACGGTGGTGCCCACGCCGCCGGACTGGACGCCGTTGACATAGCCGGCGCCGATCGTCCCGGTCAGATACGGGTCCTCGCTGTAGGCCTCGAAGTGCCGCCCGCCGAGCGGGGAGCGATGGAGGTTGACGGTCGGGGCGAGGAGCACATGGACACCCTTGCGGCGGGCCTCCTGGGCGAGCAGCACACCTGCCCTGCGGGCGAGTTCCGGGTCCCAGGCGGCGGCGAGGGCGGTGGGTGAGGGCAGCGCGACGGACGGGTCGTCGGCGGTCCAGCGCACGCCTCGGACGCCGATCGGGCCGTCGGACATCACGAGGGACTTCAGGCCGATCTCGGGGAGCGCGGGCAGGGTCCAGGTGTCCTGGCCGGAGAGCAGCCGTGCCTTCGCGTCGAGGTCGAGCCGGGCGAGGGCCGCCTCGACGGCCGCCTCGCGCGCTTCGTCGGCCTGGGTGCGGGTTCCCGCCATCGCGGTGCCTCCTCGTTGAGTCCGGAGCTGTGCCTGCCCCCATCCTGCATCGGCTACCTGTAGACCGGTAGGTTTCGTTATTTTGCTGTTATATATTCAGTACGACGATGTCGTACGGTGACGCCATGAACGCGAGGGTCAGAAGCGAGGAGCGGCGCGCCGAGATCGTCCGGGCGGCCCTGGAGGTGATCGCGGAGCGCGGTTACCGGGGGGCGAGCCTGGCCGCGGTCGCGGAGCGGGTCGGTCTGACGCAGCAGGGGCTGCTGCACTACTTCCCGACCAAGGACGCCCTGCTCGTCGCCGTGCTCCAGGAGCGGGACCAGTGGGACGCCGTGCCCAACACCCGGTGGCGGATCGACCTTTTGGCCTCGCTCGTCGAGTACAACGCGATGCGGCCCGGCATCATCCAGACCTTCTCGGCGCTGCTCGGCGAGAGCGTCACGGAAGGGCACCCGGCGCGCGCGTACTTCACCGAGCGGTACGCGGACGTCCGCGCGAGCATGGCCGAGGTGCTGCGCGCCGAGTACGGCGACCGGCTGCCGAACGGACTGACACCGGAGCGTACGGCTCCGCTGCTGGTCGCCGTCATGGACGGTTTGCAGTACCAGTGGCTCCTGGACCCCGAGTCGGTGGACATGCCGGGCGCGTTCCGGGACTTCCTCGGACTGCTGGGCGAGAACCCGACGGATCCGGCCTGACGGCGAGGACGGGACGGGGACGGGACGGGGACGGGGGGTCCTTCCACCATGGCGTGGACCACTCCCGTCACGCGATACTTCCGGCGTCCCGCACCACGCTCCCCCACCGTGACGGAAGGACCGTAACTGCCTTGAACTGCATACGCGTCAGGACCGGCGTTCTCGGCTTGGCCCTGCTGGCCGGCCTCTCCGTCCCCACGACAGCGGCGGCCGCCGAGCCGGCGAGCGCTCCCGCGCCGACCGTCGAGGAGCAGCGTCTCGACCGGGCGGCCCCGCAGGAGATCCTGCGCCGCTCCGGATTCGACGCCCCGGCAACGGAGTTCGCCGACGAGCTCGCCGCCGCGCGCTCCTACGCGCAGGCCCGGCGCCTCGTCGTACGGGAGGGGTCGGCGCTGTGGCGGCGGGCCGTCGACCGGGCGCAGGGGCGCGGGGCGGCGGGCGGTGATCTGAGCCGGGACGACGATCGGCCGTTGTACTGGGCGCGGTTGTCGATGACGCGTGAGGTGCGCACCCTGGAGCCGGCGTTCGGGCTGAGCGAGGGGCAGCGGGGGGCGCTGCTGGACACCTTGGAGCGGACCTCGCGTGGGCAGAGCGACATCCGGTACCCGCGCGGCGGGCTCAAGCGGGTGCTGGTCACCGGCTTCGACCCGTTCACCCTCGACCGCGACATCCGTATCTCCAACCCGTCCGGGGCCACCGCGCTCGCCCTCGACGGCACGGTGATCGAGACGGCGCGGGGCCCGGCGCGGGTGGAGACCGCCGTGTTCCCGGTGCGCTGGCGGGACTTCGCCGAGGGGACGGTGGAGCGGACGCTGCGGCCGTATCTGAAGCAGGTCGATCTGTTCACGACCGTGAGCCAGGGGCGCGTCGGCCGGTTCGACGTCGAGCGCACCAACGGGGCCTGGCGGGGCGGCTTCGGGGACAACGACAACATCGGCCGCACCGAGACCGTCCCCGTCACCGACCCGGCCTCGCAGCCGCAGTGGACGTCGACGACCCTGCCGTACGAGGACATCGTGGCCGCGGACACCGGGCGTTTCCCCGTGTACGACAACACGAGCGTGACCGAGATCCCGGCGGGCGGCACGCAGGCCGTCGTACGCCCCGACGGGCGGACAGCCGGCTCGACCGCGCGGGCCGGGGGCGGCGGGGACTACCTGTCGAACGAGATCGCCTACCGGGCGACGTTGCTCCGGCACCGGCTGGGGCTGCACGCCACGCTGCCGGGCGGACATGTGCACACGCCGGTGCTGCAGTTCGGGGCGGACAACACGGACCCGGCCTCGGGGTCGGTGACCGACCCCGAGTTCGTGCGCAACCGGCTGGACATCATCGCCCAGGTGCGGACGATCCTGAAGGTGGCGGCGGGCAGCCCGGTCACCAGCTGACGGTCTCTCCGACGGGCGCGGGCGCCGCTTCTTCCTCCCGGGTCTCCTCCCCGAGCAGCTCCCGCGCCATCAGCGTCGCGCCGGCGACCGCGCCCGGCATCAGGAACACCGCGACGAACGGCACCAGGAAGACCGCGGCGAGCGGGGCGCCGAAGCCCCAGACGAGGGTCCTGCGGGAGCGGAGCAGGGCGAGACGGTCACGGAGTTCGACGCGGCGGCGCTGGAGGGCGACCGCCGTGAGCTCCTCGGTGAGGAAGAAGCCGGTGACGACGACACCGACGACGGGTACGACCGTCTGGCCGACGACCGGAATGAAACCGAGGGCGAAGAGCAGCACGCCCCACACGGCGGCGCGCAGCACGATCCGCAGGCTGTCGCGGCCCGAGATCCACAGCTCGCGCCAGAGCGGCAGGCCGGACTCGGGGGCCGTGCCGTCCGGGGAGACGTCCCGGTCGACCTTCTCGGAGAGGTTCTCGTAGAAGGGCTGGCCCAGCAGGAGCGTGACCGCGGTGAAGGTGACCACGGACAGAAGCAGGCCCAGGGCGAACAGGACGGCGGTGAGGAAGCCGCGGAAGAGGCCCTGCCAGGGGCTCGACCAGTCGTCGGCGAACGGCGTCGACCAGGACACGAAGTCCTGTCCCCAGAGCGCGAGCGCGACCAGCGCGGCCGTGTACAGCACCAGGGTGATCAGCCCGGGGATCAGCCCGAACCCGAACTGCTTCCCGTGCCGGGCCACCCACCGCTGGCCCTTGAGGAGGTACCTGAACCCTGTCCCGAGATCGCGCATGGAGGAAACTCTAGTCGGGCCGTGTCACACGACCGTCACGGCCGTTTCGACACCAGGTCACCGCCACGACGGTCGCTCCCAGAATCCCCTTCCGGCCCTGGCGGGATGCGCCATCCGGGGCATCCGTGACACCAACTCCCTCTTGTTGCGGTTGAGTCGAACAGGTACACCTCGCCGTACCGATCTTTGGAAGTTCCGGAGGAGGTACGCGTGCACCACACGAGAACCGTTCCTGCGAGACCCGTTCTGCTCACCGCCCTCGCCCTCACCACGGCGGGCTCCCTGCTCCTCACCCCGCACACCGCGACCGCGGCGGATCCCCGGCCCCCGGTCCACCGCGAGGCCGCGCTCGACCTGGAGGCGGCGCGGACACCCGCGAGCGCCGCCCGGCGGGCCCTCGGCACCGACGGTTCGGCCGCCGAGGCGATCGGTGACGACAGCCGCGGCTACCCCCGTCGGCAGGTCCTCACTCCCGACCCCGAGAACCCGGCCGACAAGTCCCTCAAGCTGGGCCTCACCCCGTACCACGCCATCGCGCCGCGGCTGAACGCCCTCCAGGCCCTCGGCGACCGGGTGAGCGTCGAGGTCGCGGGGCGCTCGGCCGGCGGGCACCGGCTCTACCTCGTCACCGTCACCGCCCCCGAGACCGCCCGCCAGGCCCGTGCCCAGGCACGGATGCGCGAGCTGATCGAGGGGGCGCCTGCCCTGGCCGCCAAGTCGCCCGAGATCAAGCGGACCTACAAGGCCCCCGTCTTCCTCAACAACAACATCCACGGCAACGAGTGGGAGGGCACCGACGCCTCCCTCAGGCTCATCGAGCGGCTGGCCACGGCCGAGGACGCCCGGACGCGCGACCTGCTCTCCCACAGCCGCCTGTACTTCAACATCACGGCCAACCCGGACGGCCGTATCGCCGGGACCCGCGCCAACGCCAACGGCTTCGACATGAACCGGGACTTCGTCACCGCCTCGCAGCCGGAGGTGCGGGCGATGCGGCAGATCATGGTCGACAAGCAGCCTGCCGTCATGCTCGACCTGCACGGCTACGTCAACGGCACCCTCATCGAGCCCACCACTCCCCCGCACGGCGAGAACTACGAGTACGACCTGTTCCTGAAGAACACCTACGCCAACGCGCTCGGCATGGAGGCCGCCGTCAACGGCCTCGGCTACACGCCCGAGAAGGACGACGTCCAGCCGGCGCAGATCCCGTTCCGGGACCAGGAAGAGGGCTGGGACGACTGGCCGCCGATCTTCACCCCGCAGTACGCGGCCTTCCACGGCACGGTCGCCGCGCACACGGTGGAGATCCCGCTGACGGTGAACAACCGCGCGTACGACACCCTGCCCGTCACCGAGCTGCGCCGCCGGGCCGCGATCAACGTCGACGTGGCCGGGGCCGCCCTGCGCGCCACCCTCGACTTCGTGCGGTCGAAGCGCGCCTCGCTCGTCGCCGACCAGATCGAGGTCTTCCGGCGGGGAGCCACGGGCGCCGCGCAGGTGCCGGTGTCGGCGCGGACCGTCCCGGGCGTCCCCGGCATCGGCCCCGAGGACGTCTACACGACGGCCTTCCCCCGCGCCTACGTCATCCCGGCCGCGGGCACGGCCGCCGCCCGCCTCGTCGACCACCTGCTCGCCAACGACGTGCGGGTCACCCGCGCGACCCACTCCTTCCGGCTCGCCGGACGGACGTACGCCAGGGGCTCGTACGTCGTCGACATGCACCAGCCCAAGCGCGGGCTCGCGAACGTGCTCCTCGCGGACGGGCGGGACATCAGCGACCGGGTCTCCGCGATGTACGACATCTCCGGCTGGAGCCTCGGCCGGCTGTGGGGCGCGACGGTGGAGAGCCTGCCGCGCCTGCCGTACGGCGGTGTCCTGCGCCCGGTGCGGGCGGCGTCCTCGGTCGCGTACGTCGCCCCGCGCGGCGACCTCCGGCTGCGGCTCGACGACCCGAACGAGGTCGCCGCGCTCAACTCCCTGCTGCGCGAGGGCGTCGAGGCGCGCCGGGCCGCCGACGGCAGCGCGATCGTGCCGGGCTCGGCGCGGCGGCAGGCCGTGGCGGCCGCCCGCGCGTACGACGTGGCCTTCCACGCCACGAAGCTCACCGGCACCGCCCCGCTGCACCGCACCCGGGTCGCCGCGGCCGTCACCGCGGGCGAGCTGTTCGCGCTGCGTGAGATGAACTTCGAGGTCACGCCGGTCTCGACGGAGGTGCTGAACGCCGGGTTCGACTGGTCGGCGGTGGATGTGCTGTTCGTGTCGGCGGGGCTCGACCACGCCGATCTGAATGCCGGGGCCCGTACGGCCCTCGACGCCTTCCTCGGCGGACACGGTCTGGTCGGCCGCGGTGCCACCGGTGCCGCGCTCAACTCGGCGGCCGGGCCGCTGGCGGCGAAGGCGGTCGAGGGCAACGGGGACGCCAACGGTGTCGTACGGGTGCGGAACTCGGGCGGCGTTCTCACGAGCGGCGCTCCGGACCACGGTTTCGTCTACGCGCCCGTGTGGTTCACCGACCTGGGCCCGGACGTGCGGGTCGAGCAGGTGTACGGGACCGGGAACCCGCTCGTCTCCGGGCACTGGCGGCCGTCGCAGGACGGCTCCGGCGGGCCGGCGGACGCGGCGGGCCGGGCCTCGGTGGTGAGCGGACCGGGAGCCGTCCTGTTCGGCACGGAACCGCTCTTCCGGGACCATCCGAAGGGGGAGTTCGCCCAGGTCGGACGGGCGTTGTTCAGCATGGCGAGGACCAGTGGCAGCAGCTGAGGAGAGCGGATGACGCAAGGGATCCATGGCACCGTCGCGGACGGCTTCGAGGCCGTACGAGATGAGTTCGCCGCGTTCGTGGCGGGGGAACCGCCCGACTACGAGGGCCAGTTGTGCGCGTACGCGCACGGCCGCAGGGTCGTCGACCTGTGGGCCGGTGACGGGTGCGAGGCCGGCTCCCTCTACGGCGTGTTCTCCTCCACCAAGGGCGCCGCTCACCTGGTGGTGGCGCTTCTCGTGCAGGAGGGGACACTCGAACCGGACCGCAAAGTGACGTACTACTGGCCGGAGTTCGGGGCCGAGGGCAAGGGTGCGCTGACGCTGCGCGATCTGCTCGCCCACCGGGCCGGGCTGGTCGGGCTGGACGCCGGGTTCACCAGGGACGAGCTGGCCAGCGACCGAGCGATCGCCGAGCGGCTCGCCGACCAGCGGCCGTTCTGGCGCCCCGGCACGGCGTTCGGCTATCACGCGCTGGTCCTCGGCGCGCTGACCGGTGAGGTCGTACGGCGTGCCACCGGCCGTACCCTCCAGGAGGTGTACGAGGAGCGGGTGCGGGCGCCGTACGCCCTGGACTTCCACCTCGGGCTGCCCGAGGAGCTGGAGCCCCGTTTCCGCTCCGCGCTGCCGATGGCGCCGACGCCGGAGCAGCGGGCGGTGCTGGACTCGGTGCCGCAGGGGCCGCACACCCTGTCGTCGATCGCGTTCAACACGCATGTCCCGGAGCCGGGCACGGTGGTGGACTACGCCAACTCCCGTGCCGTGCGCGCGGGCGGGCCCGCGTCGGCGGGCGGTGTCGCGTCCGCGCGCGGGCTCGCCGGGATGTACGCGGCGGCGATCAGCGAGCTGGACGGGCGGCCGCCGCTGCTGAAGCCGGACACGATCGCCGAGGTCGGGCAGATCCATTCGGCCGGGTACGACCTGGTGACGCGGGCCCACCGGTCGTACGGCCTGGGCTTCCAGGCGACGGCGGACGCCTGGTACCCGTTCCTGGGCGCCGGCACCTTCGGTCACGGCGGCATCGGCGGCTCCCAGGCGTTCGCGGATCCCCGCGGGGGCCTGGCGTACGGCTACACACGGCGCCGTTGCGCCTTTCCGGGCGGGGCGGCACCGGAGAACGAACGGTTCGTGCGGGCCGTTCACTCGGCGGCGCTCGCGAGCTGAGGCACCGCGCGCGACGCACCGCGCACGACAGAGGCCGCACCCCACGTCCAGGGGTGCGGCCTCCGCCGTAGCAACGAACCGTGTCAGAAAGGCGTCACGGTTCAGACCAGCGTCACCGTGATGTTGCCGCGGGTCGCCTTCGAGTACGGGCAGACCTGGTGGGCCTTCTCAATGAGCCCCTTGGCGATCTGCTCGTCGACGTTCGGGATCTCGGCGGAGATCTCGACGATGATGCCGAAACCGTCGTCGTTCCTGCCGATGCCGACCTTCGCGGTGACGGTCGAGCCGGAGATGTCGGCCTGCTCCTGGCGGGCGACGACGCCCAGGGCGCCCTGGAAGCAGGCGCTGTAGCCGGCCGCGAACAGCTGCTCCGGGTTGGTGCCGGCGCCGCTGCCGCCCATCTCCTTGGGCGGGTTCACGACGACGTCGAGCTTGCCGTCATCGGTGGCGACCCGGCCGTCGCGGCCGTTCTCGGCGGTGGCGACGGCGGTGTACAGGACGTCGGACTGCTGGATGGACATGCGGTGTCTTCCTCCTCGGTCCGCCGCGACTCGCGCCCACGATCGCGAACGGAATTCGGAAAGAAGTTACCGCATGCCGGAAATCCAGCACAGACCTGAGTCTGAGCGGACCTGCGCCCGCCGGGAGAACTACAGCTTGACGATCATCTTCCCGGTGTTGTCGCCGCGCAGGACCCCGAGGAACGCCTCCAGGTTGTTCTCGATGCCCTCCGCGAGGGTCTCGCGGTACTTGAGCTGCCCGGAGGCGACCCAGGGCCCGACCTCCTGGACGAACTGCGGCTGGAAGTCGTAGTGGTCACCGACGAGCAGGCCCTCGATGCGGCCGCGGGTCGCGATGAGGCGGGCGAGGTTCTTCGGGCCGGGGGCCGGCTCGGTGTTGTTGTAGACCGAGATCATGCCGCAGATCGCGATCCGGCCGTGCACGTTGAGCTGCCCGATCGCGGCCTCGAGGTGGTCGCCGCCGACGTTGTCGAAGTAGACGTCGATGCCGTCGGGGGCGGCCTCGCGCAGCTGCTCGCTCACCGACCCGTCCTTGTAGTTGAAGGCGGCGTCGAAGCCGTACTCCTCGACGAGGAGCTTCACCTTCTCCTCGGACCCGGCGGAGCCGATGACCCGGGAGGCGCCCTTGAGCTTGGCGATCTGGCCGACCTGGCTGCCGACGGCACCGGCCGCGCCGGAGACGAAGACGACGTCGCCCTCCTTGAAGGAGGCGGTGCGCAGCAGACCGGCGTAGGCGGTGAGGCCGGTCATGCCGAGGACGCCGAGGTAGGTGGACAGGGGCGCGGCGTCCGGGTCGACCTTGACGGCGTTCTTCGCGTCCACGGCGGCGTACTCGCGCCAGCCGAAGAAGTGCAGGACATGGTCGCCGACGGCGATGCCCTCGGCGTTGGACTCGACGACCTCGCCGACGGCGCCGCCCTGCATGACCTTGCCGAGCTCGAAGGGGGCGACATAGGACTTGGCCGACGACATGCGTCCGCGCATGTACGGGTCGACGGAGAGGTACTTGTTCCGTACCAGCACCTGACCCTCGGCGGGGGTCGGCATCTCGGCCTCCACCAGGGCGAAGTCTTCCGCCTTGGGCCAGCCGACGGGGCGGGAGAGGAGGTGCCATTCGCGGTTGATCATGGGGGGTGCCCTTCCGACGTACTGCGGTTGTGCCGCGTGCATTTACTTAAGCCACTGAAACAACCATGCTCCTGAATATTTCATGATGTCAAGTAACGGGGTTACCCTGAGAGCATGGCCACCCCACACAAGACCCGCCGCCCCGATGAGCTGACCCTCGAAGTCGTCGACCTCATCGGCTCCGTCGTGGCCCGCTACCACGAGGAGTACGAGGGGGCCGCCGCCGAGCACGCGCTCACCGGCGCCCAGGCGCGGCTGCTCAGCCTGCTGGCCCTGGAGCCGCTGCCGATGCGGAAGCTGGCCCAGCGGCTGCGCTGCGAGCCGTCGAACGTGACGGGGATCGTGGACCGCCTGGAGACCCGGGGTCTGGTGGAGCGGCGCCCGGACCCGGCGGACCGCCGTGTGAAGCTGGCGGCGGCGACGGACGAGGGCCTGCGGGTGGCCCGCAGCCTGCGGGACTCCCTGCGGTTCGCCCGGGAGCCGCTGGCGGGGCTGTCGGACGAGCAGCGGCTGACCTTGCGGGACCTGCTGCGGCGGATGCTGGGCGTGGACGTCTAGGACGGGCCCGGGAGCTGTCCGGGGCGCCACTTGCGGGTGGCCTGGCCCGGGGTGAGGATCGGAACGTGGTGTTGTACCGCTCGGGCATCCATAAGGGGTGTGATGGGCGTGAAGGCGCGCTCCGTCGGAGGGGGCCACGGCGATGTCACGGTGACGGGGGTGACGCCGGACGGCGACCCGGTGCTCGCCGCCCGGCTCACGGTGCCGACGGTCCCGGCAACGTTCGTACGCAGGGCCCGGCTCGTCGAGCAGCTGACCGAAGGCGACCGAAGTCCGCTGACCCTGGTCAACGGTCCCGCGGGCGCGGGCAAGACCCTGCTGGTCGCCGACTGGATCACGGCCTGTGAACCGGGGAGCTTCGCCTGGCTGACCGTGGAGCCACAGGACAGCGCGCCCGGAGTCTTCTGGTCCTACGTCCTGCACGCCTTCCGGCGCCACGGGGTCGCCCCGCCCGACTCCGTCGGCAGCCCGGCCCGGCCCGGCGAGGTGGACCACTCGCTGCTGGCCCGGCTGGCGGCCTGGCTGAACGAACGGGACGGCCGGGTGATCCTCGTCCTGGACGAGTTCGACCGGGTGGCCGGCTCCGCCGCGGTGGCCGACGAGCTCCAGTTCGTGCTCCGCCACGCCGGCGACGGACTGCGGCTGGTGGTCATCAGCCGCACGGAGCCGCTGCTGCCCCTGCACCGCTACCGGGCCGCCGGTGAACTCGTCGACATCCGCGCCGACGACCTCGCGTTCCGCGCCGAGGAGACCGCGGCCCTGGTCGACCGGCACGGGCTGCCCCTGTCGGCCGAGGCCGCGCGCATGCTGACCGAACGCACCGAGGGCTGGGCGGCGGGGCTGCGGCTGTGTGCCCTGGCCGCGCAGCGGGCCGACGACCCGGAGAGCTTCCTGAAGGACTTCGAGGCCGGGCACAGCACCGTGGCCGACTTCCTGCTGGGCGAGGTGCTGCGCGCCCACCCCGCCGAGACCCAGGACCTGCTGCTGCGCACCAGCATCCT
Source organism: Streptomyces sp. NPDC057623 (assembly GCF_042800355.1). Taxonomy (NCBI): domain Bacteria; kingdom Bacillati; phylum Actinomycetota; class Actinomycetes; order Kitasatosporales; family Streptomycetaceae; genus Streptomyces; species Streptomyces sp. NPDC057623. The sequence continues at coordinate 112,386 of NZ_JBHVGZ010000013.1, read as the reverse complement.
GGAGAAGACCCACCCGGATCTGGCCAACGCCCTCACCGGGCGGGAGGACGCGGAGCCGGTCCTGGAGGAACTCCAGCGGACGAACGCTTTCGTCGAGCCCATCGGGCGTTCGTGGTACCGCCTGCACTCGCTGTTCGCCGAGATCCTCAGGGTGCATCTGCGGGTGCGCCACCCCGGCCTGGAGCCGGAGCTGCACCGTACGGCCGCCGCGTGGCTGAGCAGGGCGGGCCTGCTCGACGAGGCACTGGGGCATGCGGCGGACGCGGGTGACTGGGAGCTCGCCGCCACCGAGCTCGTCGGCCATCTGGCGATCGGCCGGCTACTGACCGGCCTGGCCGCCGAGCGGCTGGACGTGCTCTTCGCCCGGATGGCGCCGGAGGCGTCCGGGCCCGCCCCCGACCTGGTGCGCGCGGCGCGCGAGCTGGCCCACCACGACGTCGACCGGGGTGTCGCGTATCTGCGCCGCGCCGAGGAGAACCTGCCGGGCGGCGACAGCGACGACGCCGCGGCGGTGCGGTTGACCTGTGCGGTGCTCCGGGTGCTGGCCGCCCGGGTGGCGGGCTCGGCGGACCTGGCCGAGACGGCGGCGAGGGACGCCGCACAGGCCGAACACACCCTCCCCGCCGACCGGTTGGAGCGGAGCCCGGAGCTGACGGCCCTGATGCTCACCGACCTCGGATCGGCGCAGCTGTGGGCGGGCCGCTTCGATGCCGCGCGCACCACGCTGTCCGCCGCCGTCGCGGCCGCCCAGGGGCTCTCCACGGCCTTCGCCCGGCACGAGGCTCTCGGCAGGCTGGCGCTGATCGACTTCCTGCACGGCCGGCCCGGTCAGGCCGAGGCTCATGCCCGGGGGGCGATCGCCGAGGCGGAGCAGTCGGGGCTGCCGGTGTCCGACCGGACCGGGATGGCGCAGCTCGTGCTGGCCGCCGTCGCCATCGACCGCGACGATCTGACGGCCGCCGAGGGCCATCTCGGCCAGGCCGCCGCCACGTCCGCCGCCGCCCGCGATCCCATCGTGGCCGTGGAGCTGGCGATCCTGCGCTCGCGGATGCTGGTCGCGCGGGGGGACTCCCGGGCGGCTCTGGCGGCGCTCGACGACATGGCGAGGCAGCCCCTGGTCTCCGCCGAGCCCTCCCCGTGGGTGAGCGACCGCATCGCCATGGCCACGGCCTCGGCGCATCTGGCCGACGGTGATCCGAAGGCGGCGGTCAAGGTCTTCGAGGAACAACCGCTGCACAGCCCGGAGAGCCTGGCCGCCGAGGCCCGGGCACGGGTGGCCGCGGGCGACAGCGAACGGGCGCTGGGCATCCTCGACGAACTCCCCGAGCCCGGGAACCGGGGACCGGTGATCGACGTGTGGGTGCTGCTGACCCGTGCGCAGGCCGTCGACGCGCTCGGTGACTCCGTCGCCGCGGAGAGCCTGCTCCCGCGGGCCCTGGCGGCCGCCCGTCCGCATCACCTCAGACGGCCGTTCCTGGAAGCCGGGCCGTGGCTCAGGCGGCGGCTGCTGGAGCGGCCCGCGCTCGCCCGGGAACATGCCTGGCTGGCCGGCACCCTCGCGCCGCGGCCCGCCGCCCCACGGCACCGGGAGGAGTCCGTGGGCCCGCGCCCCGAGCCGCTCAGCCCGCGGGAACAGGACGTCCTGGAACGGCTGGCCGAGCTCATGTCCACCGAGGAGATCGCCGCCGACCTCCATCTGTCGGTCAACACGGTGAAGACGCACCTGAAGGGCATCTACCGCAAGCTGGCCGCCACCCGGCGCGGCGAGGCGGTCCGCCGGGCCCGCGAGCTCGGACTGCTCTGACTCCGGCTCCGGCTCCGGCTCCGGCTCCGCGGACCACGGCCGCCGCTCACCTCGTCGGGGTGATGCCACCTGCCGCCCGGGTCGCACAGCATGAGGGCATGCGCTACGAGATCCGTGTCGACGGACAGATGTCGGAGGAACTGACCACGGCGTTCCCCGAACTGGACTCCTTCGTCGTCCCCCACCAGACCGTGCTGTACGGCAAGGTCGACGACGAGGCCCATCTGTACGGCCTGTTGATACGGTTCCAGTCGCTGGGCCTGCACATCGTGGAGTTCCGCCGGCTGCCGGAGTGAGCCGCCGGTCGCGGGCGGCCGTACGGCTCAGCCCGCCAGCACCTTCTCCTTGGCCCGCTCGTACTCGGCGTCGGTGATGTCGCCGTGGTCGTGCAGCCCGGCCAGCTTGGCCAGTTCGTCCGCGCGGGTCGCCCGCATCGCGCCGCTCTCCGGGACGTCGGCGGCCGCCTTCTGGACGTAGGAGCGGAACGCCTCCTCCTGGCGCTGCATCTGGCGCACGTCACGCTCGCCCATGCCGCGCCCACGGGCCATCAGGTAGACGAAGACGCCGAGGAACGGCAGCACACAGACGAAGACCGTCCAGCCCGCCTTGCCCCCGCCGCTCATGGTGTCGTCGCGGAAGATGTCGCCGATGACCCGGAACAGCAGCACGAACCACATGACCCAGAGGAAGAACCAGAGCATGGTCAGGAACGCGTTGAGCAGCGGATAGTCCACTGTTGCCTCCAGATGCCGGCCGCCGTGGCAGCACGGCGGCACTCCAAGCCTGATGGCTCCACGCTGCGCCTGTCGGCCCGGGACGGCATCACCCGAATCGGGTGGGGTGTCGCTGTCCGTGGCAGCGCGGCCGTCGGGCGCGGCGCCGGGCCGACCAGCCGGAAGGCCCCGTGCCGTCGGCGCGCCCGGCGCCGCGGGTTTCACCTGTCAGGGGTGAAGTCCCGCCCCGGGCACGCTCGAACGATGAAGGTGAGCCGTCCCAGGAGCGCATCGGCGTACCCGGTGGACGACAGGAGGCACAGTGGACCGCTATCCGCCCATCGCCGAGCACGGCATGGTCGGCGACCTCCAGACCGCTGCTCTGGTGTCGTCCGCCGGAACCGTCGACTGGTGGTGTACGCCGCGCTTCGACTCACCCAGCGTCTTCGCCTCGCTGCTGGACAGCGAACGCGGCGGCCACTGCCGGCTGGCCGTGGATCTCCTCGCGGGCGAGGGGCTGACGGTACGGCAGCTGTACCTGTCCGACACGGCGATCCTGATCACGCGCTACATGGCGCCGGGCGGTGTCGGCGAGGTCGCCGACTTCATGCCGCCCGTCGACTCCACGCTGCCGACGGACCGGCACCGTCTCATCCGGATCGCGCGGGTCGTCCGGGGCAGCCTGCCCTTCACCTTCGTCTGCCGTCCCCGCTTCGACTACGCGCGCGCCCCGCACACCGTCACCCTCCCGCAGGACGACGGCCGCTCCGCGCACTTCCACGGCCCGGGAACCGATCTGCACCTCCAGTCCACCACCGGGGTCACGTTCCGCACCGAGGGGGACGACGTCACCGCCCGCTTCACGCTCTCCGCCGGGCAGGCGGTGGCCGTCGTGCTGACCGGCACCGCGAGCGGGGCCGCCCCGGCGCCCGCGCCGAGCCTGGGCGGCGTGATCGACGACATGGCGTCGTGCCGCACCTTCTGGCTGTCGTGGCTGCGCTCCTGCACCTACCGGGGACGCTGGCAGGACATCGTGAACCGCTCGGCGATCACCCTCAAGCTGCTCACCTACGCCCCCACGGGCGCGCCCATCGCCGCCGCCACCATGGGACTGCCCGAGCAGATCGGCGGCGAACGCAACTGGGACTACCGCTACACCTGGGTGCGGGACGCCTCGCTCTCCGTGCGGGCCCTGATCGATCTGGGCTTCGAGACGGAGGCGTACGCGTTCCGCCACTGGCTGCTCGCACGCGTCGAGGCCGGCAGTGCCGCCCCCGGGGACCCCCTCCAGATCATGTACCGGGTCGACGGCGACCCCCGGCTGGCCGAGGAGACCCTCGACCACCTGGAGGGCTACCGGGGCTCACGGCCGGTCCGGGCCGGCAACGCGGCCGCCGACCAGCTGCAGCTCGACATCTACGGCGAGGCCGCCGACGCGCTGGCGGTGGGCGGCGACATGGGGACGATCCGCGGCTGGGGCGCCATGCGCGACGTACTGGACTGGCTCTGCGACCACTGGGACCAGCCCGACGAGGGGATCTGGGAGACCCGCGGCGGCCGGCAGAACTTCACCTACAGCCGGCTGATGACCTGGGTCGCCTTCGACCGCGGCGTCCGCGCGTCCAGGCTCTTCGCCCGCCCGGGGCAGGTCGGCCGCTGGACCGAGACCCGGGACACGGTCTTCCGGCAGATCGTCGAACACGGCTGGCACGACAAGCGCCAGGCGTTCGTCCAGCACTACGACACGGACGTCCTGGACGCCTCGCTGCTGCTGATGCCGCGGGTCGGTTTCCTCTCACCGCACGACCCGGACTGGCTCACCACCCTCGACGCCATGGACCAGGAGCTGGTCAGCGACAGCCTCGTCTACCGCTACGACCCCCAGGCATCCCCCGACGGGCTGCGCGGCTCCGAGGGCACCTTCAACCTGTGCAGCTTCTTCTACGTCGAGGCCCTGGCCCGCAGCGGACGGCTCGGGCGGGCCCGGTACGCGTTCGACAAGATGCTCACCTACGCCAACCATGTCGGCCTCTTCGCGGAGGAGATCGGCCCCTCGGGCGAACAACTGGGCAACTTCCCCCAGGCGTTCACCCACCTCGCCCTGATCACCGCGGCCATGGCCCTGGACGAGCAGCTCGGCCAGGCCGAGGCGCATCCGGCGCGGGGCGACGACCGGCACGCGACACCGTACGGATTCACCGTCCCCGTCCGCTCGGCGGCCGGAGGCGACGGCGGTGGCTGACACGGACCGCCCACGGGAGCCGGGGCGAGGGCGGGGGACCGTGCTCGCCGCCCTCGCGCTGGCCCAGTTCATCTGCAGCTTCGCCGGCTCCAACATGAACGTGATGATCAACGACATCAGCGAGGACCTGGACACCACCGTGCAGGGCGTACAGGTGGCCATCACGGTGTTCCTGCTGGTCATGGCCGCGCTGATGATCCCCGGCGGCAAGCTCACCGACCGCTACGGCCGCAAGCGCTGCTTCCTTACGGGTCTCGTCGTCTACGCCGTCGGAGCCCTGCTGTGCGCGGTCGCGCCCGGCCTCGGCGTGCTGATCCTAGGCAACTCGATCCTGGAAGGCATCGGCACGGCGCTGCTGATCCCGCCCGTCTACATCCTCGCCACCCTCCTCTACCCGGACCTGGTCTCCCGGGCCCGCGCCTTCGGGGTGATCATGGCACTGGGCGGCATCGGGGCGGCCGCCGGTCCGCTCATCGGCGGACTCATCACGACGGCGATCAGCTGGCGGGCGGCGTTCGTCTTCCAGGCCCTGGTCATCGCGGTGATCGTCGTGCTCAGCCGCAGGATGCAGGACCCGCTGCCGCCGGATCCGGCCCGTTCGTTCGACACCGGCGGGGCGGTCCTGTCGGCCGTGGGTCTCGTCCTGATCGTGACGGGCATCCTGGCGGCGGACGACAACGTCTGGCTGATGCTCGGCCTGCTCGCCGGGGGTGTCCTCGTGCTCGGGTGGTTCTTCCACCGGGTCCGCGCGGAGGAGGCGTCCGGCCGGGAGCCGCTGCTGTCCCTCAGCCTGTTCCGCGTCCGCACGTCCAACCTCGGACTCGTCACCCAGAACGTCCAGTGGCTCCTGCTCATGGGCACGTCGTTCACCGTGGCCGCCTACCTCCAGGTGGTCCGCGGCTACGACGCCATCGAGACCGGGGTCATCTTCACGGCCGCCACGCTCGGCCTGCTCGCCTCGTCCCTGGCCGCCGAGCGCCTCTCGAAGCGCCGGTCGCAGCGCACGCTCGTCATGACCGGCTTCGTCCTGTCGGTCGGGGGCATCGCGATCCTGATCGCCCTGGCGAGCGCGTCCACCAACCCCTGGGCCTACGCCCCCGGGCTCCTGCTGATCGGGCTCGGTCTGGGCGTGATGCTCACGCCGTCCGTCAACGTCGTCCAGTCCAGTTTCCCCGAGGAGCGGCAGGGCGAGATCTCCGGGCTCTCCCGCAGCGTCTCCAACCTCGGCTCCTCGTTCGGTACGGCCGTCGCGGGCACGATCCTCGTCTCCGGACTCACCAGCGGCGCCTACGCCGTCGCCCTGCTCGTGCTGGGCGCCGTCGGCATCGTCGGCCTCGTGGCCGCGGGACTGCTGCCGCGGGAACCGGCCCCGGGCGCGGCGCCCTGACGGCGTCAGACCGCGAGGACCTTCGCCTTGGCCCGCTCGTACTCGGCGTCGGTGATGGCGCCCTGGTCGTGCAGCGCGGCCAGCCTGCCGAGTTCGTCCGCCTTGGTGCCGGTGCCGGGTGCCATGGGTTCGGGTGCGGCGGCCTCCTGGACGTACGCCCTAAAGGCCCGCTCCTGGTCCCGCGCCCGGCGCATCTCGCGCTCGCCCATCCCGCGCCCGCGGGCGACCAGGTAGGCGAGGACGCCGGCGAACGGCAGCGCGCACACCAGCAGCGTCCAGCCGGCCTTCCCCCAGCCGCTGAGGGCGTCGTCCCGGAAGATGTCGGCGACGACGCGGAACAGCAGCATGAACCACATGATCCACAGGAAGAACCAGAGCATCGTCAGGAACACGTCGAGCAGGGGATAGTCCATGATCGCCTCCGTCGGCCGGCATCCGCGCCGACCATGCGGCGCCCGGGGACTCGTGACCCGTCGGCTTCACGGTGCGCCCGACCGGTCCCCCGCGGCATCACCCCCCACGGGTGGCCTGCGCGCAGCCGAAGGCCCGCACCCAGCGCGGTACGGGCCGGCAGCCGGCAGGAGTTCGCCCTAGTCGGAGAGGGGGTCCCGCTTCACCACGCACAGGGCCCAGATGATGAACGCGTACAGCGCGATCAGGGTGAGCGACCAGACCGGGTAGTACGGGATGGACAGGAAGTTGGCGATGAGCAGCAGTGCCGCGATGCCGACGCCGACGACCCTCGCCCACGTCTTCGCCGTGAAGAGGCCGAAGCTCACGATCACGGCGATCGCCCCGAACAGCAGGTTGATCCAGCCCCAGCTGGTCAGGTCGAACTTGAAGATGTAGTTGGGGGTGGAGACGTAGACGTCGTCCTCGGCGATCCCCATGATTCCCCGGAAGACATCGAGGATCCCGGCGATGAACATCATCACCCCTGCGAACAGCGTCAGACCGGAAGCGGCGACCTGCTTCCCCTCCCGGTGGCGCGTAGTGGTGGTGGCCATGTCCGGCTTCCTTCCTCACCGGGCTGCGGCGCGCAGCCGTACACCATCGAGCGTGGTTCACGAGGGCGCGCCCGTCGTCACCCCCGGAGGGTGAGGCCCGTCGGCCGGGTGCCCTGCTGCCATGGAGCGACGGGGCGGGCGCCGGGCCCGAGGAGGCTGCGCGATGAGCGGTGGTGCCTGGACAGGGCTGGCGGTGGCGGGTGTCACCGCGGCCTACGCCCTCGGTTCCCGTCGGCTGTCGGCCACGCCGGTCACCTCGGCGATCGTGTTCACCGGCAGCGGCGTGCTGATCGGTCCCGCCGTCCTCGGCGTCGTCGACATCGAGCGCTTCGCCGCGCCGGTCACGGCCCTGATGGAGGCCGCCCTGACCCTGCTGCTGTTCACCGACGCCATGGCCCTGCGGCGCCGGGACCTGGCCGCGGGCGGCTTCCTGCCCGCCCGGCTGCTCGGCATCGGCCTCCCGCTGTGCATCGCGGCGGGCTGGCTGCTGGCCTGGCCGCTGCTGCCGGGACCGACCGTGTGGGAGCTGGCCCTGCTGGGGGCGATCCTCGCGCCCACCGACGCCGCCCTGGGCAAGGCCGCCATGTCGGACCCCCGCGTCCCGTCGCTCGTGCGCCACGGGCTCAACGCGGAGAGCGGGCTGAACGACGGTCTGGTGCTGCCGTTCTTCCTCGTCTTCGCCGCGGCCGTGCCCGGCACGTCCTACGCGCAGGAGGGCGTCGCGGGCGCCTTCTGGCGCACCCTGCTGCTCAGCGGCGTCCTCGGGCTGCTGGCCGGCGACATCGGCGGGCGGCTGCTGCGGGCGGCCCGGGCCCGCGGCTGGGTCGCGGGCCCGGGAGCGCAGGTCTATGTGCTCGGTGTGGCCGTGGTCGCGTTCGAGCTGGCCGTCCTCACCGACGGCAGCGGCTTCATCGCGGCGTGGGTCGCCGGGTTCGCCTTCGGACACGCCGTGCGGCGGCCCCGCACGGGACGCTCGCCCCGCCCCCCGGGTCCGGACCGCACGCCCGAGTTCGCCGAGAACCTCGGCGAGCTGCTGGCGTCGATCAGCCTGATGCTCTTCGGGGCGGTGCTGCTCGGCCCGGCGCTGAAGCATCTGACCTGGGAGATCGTCCTGTACGCCGTGCTCAGCCTGACGGTCGTGCGGATGGTCCCGGTCGCCCTCGCCCTGCTCGGCAGCGGGCTGCGGTGGCCCACGGTGCTGTACCTCGGGTGGTTCGGGCCGCGCGGCCTCGCCTCCGTCGTCCTGGCGCTGCTCGTGGTGGAGGAGCAGGTGCCGGGGACTCAGACGCTGGGGCGGGCGGCCGCCGTCACCGTGGCCCTGAGCATCCTGCTCCAGGGCGCCTCGGCCGTGGCACTGGCCGAGCGGTACGGCCGCTGGTACGCACGCGCCGCCGCCGCCACCGACGGGCGGAGGCTGCGGGAGCGCGACGACGCGCCGGACGCTCGCGTGCCGGAGGGCACCCGGGTCAGGCCGTCAGGTCGGTCCGGGCCGTGACGCGTCCGGCGGAGACCGCGTCGGTCAGTGCCTGGTGGTCGCGTTCGTTCTGGTCGGCGTAGGCCCGGGCGAACCGCACCAGGGCGCGGTCGAAGGAGTCACCGCGGCCGAGGTAGGCGGCGATGGCGACCGGGTCGCCGGAGCGGGCGTGCGCGCGGGCCAGGGAGGCGCCGCAGAGGCGGGCGAACAGGCCCAGGGTCCCGGCGTCCATGGTCTCGGGGCGGGCGATGCCCTTCCAGTCCCTCAACTGCCGTACGTAGAAGTCGCGTTCGCGGCCGTCGATGCCCGTGACGTGCTCCCAGCCGAGGAAGATGTCACTGGCGGCCTGCATCAGCCGCTGCCCGGTCACCACCCGCTCGCCCTGGTTGTCGTACGCGCTGGCCCCGCAGAAGGGGGCGAGGACCGAGTCGCCCGCCTCCTTGGCCTGGAGCAGGAGCGGGTCCTCGTCGTCGCGGCCGAGCAGCAGGATGATCCAGCAGCGGGTGCCGACGCTGCCGACCCCGACGACCTTGCGCGCCATGTCGACCACGTGGAACCGGCTCAGCAGCCCCCTGCGTTCCGACGACAGGCTGGCCGTGTAGTCGGAGACCAGCTCCCGCAGGGTCCCTGCCAGGCCCTCGCCCTCCGCGCCGGGCAGCAGTTCGGAGAGCGGGGTGATCAAGGGGGGATCCGAGATGATCCGGAGTTCGCCGTCCACCACCCGGGTCAGCTTCGCGGCGGCCTGGAGGCTCGTGCGGGAGCGTGCCTTCTCCGACGCCCGGGCGGCCCGCTGCTTCTCCTCCCGGCCCGGCCGCCCGGGCAGGAGCTCGTCGATCCGGTCGAAGTCGTCGCGGGCGTACCAGACGTCGAGGGTGCGCATCCCGGCGAACTCCCGCATGCGTTCGCGGTAGGACTCCACTCCGGCGCGGACGACGGTGTCGCAATGCTTCGCCGGGAACCCGTTGGCCCGGCCCGCGATCACCAGGCTCGCGGCGAGCCGCTTGACGTCCCACTCGAAGGGGCCCGGCAGCGTCTCGTCGAAGTCGTTGATGTCGAAGACGAGATGGCGTTCGGGGGAGGCGAGGAGCCGGAAGTTCAGCAGATGGGCGTCACCGCACAGCTGGACGGTGAGCCCGGTGTGCGGGGCCGCACCGAGATCGGACGCCATGATCGCCGCGGCTCCCCGGTAGAAGCGGAACGGCGATTCGAGCATCCGGCCGTACCGGACGGGGACGAGTTCGGGAACGCGGGCGGCCGACTGCCGCTCGATGATCTCGACGGGATCGGGCCGCTTCTCGTCGTGTTCGAAGAGGGCGTGGCCGGAGCGCGGCACGCGCGCGCGTGCCTCCTTGCCGAGGGCCGCGCGCTCGGTCGGGGAGAGCGCGTGGTGGATCGTCGGGGCGAGCGGGGCGTCGTGCAGCGTGGCCATGACCGGACCTCCTTGCCCGCATCGTCACAGCCGCGTTCTTCGGGGGGATCACCCGCGACAGGTGATGCGGGTCCGGCGCGCGGGCGGTGGGATGCCTCTGTGGGCGGTACGCGGAAGCCCGTTCGAACGTCCGGCCCGGCCGATCGCCCCCGTGCGGCGGCCCGGCGGTGGGCGGCACGCCTGGCGCTGTTGGTGGCGGCAGGCGCGATCGCTCTGCTGCTGGCGGTCGCCGGGGTCAGGAGCCTCGCGCTGCTGGTCGTCGGCCTGGCGGGGCTCGCCGCGACCGCGGCCGCGCTGTGGTGGACCCTGGCCCGGCACGGAGCGGCCCGGGCCGTGGCCGCCGCGCTCGCCGTGCTCGTCCCGCTCGCGGTGCTGGTGGCCTACGCGACGGTGGGCCTGCTGTGGGTCGTGCTGTCGGTCCTGGTGCTGTGGGCCGTGGCGATGCTGATCGGGCGGGCCGCCCTCGCCGCGGACGTCGGGCCGGCCGGTCCCCGGCAGTACGCGACCGCGCCGCCACGGACACCGTTCCTGATCATGAACCCCCGCTCCGGGGGCGGAAAGGTCGGCCGGTACGACCTCGTCGCCAAGGCCCGCGCCCTGGGCGCCGAGGTCGCCGTGCTCGATGCGGCTCACCCGCAGGACGTCGCGGAGCTCGCCCGCCGGGCCGTGGCGCGGGGCGCGGACCTGCTGGGGGTCGCCGGCGGGGACGGCACACAGGCGGAGGTGGCGGGCGTGGCCGCCGGGCACGGGGTGCCGTTCATGGTGATCTGCGCCGGCACCCGCAACCACTTCGCCATGGACCTCGGCCTCGATCGCACCGACCCGTCCACGGGCCTCGACGCCCTCACCGACGGGGTCGAACTCCGCGTCGACCTGGGCGTCATCGGTGAGCGCGTCTTCGTCAACAACGCGTCCTTCGGCGTGTACGCGGCCGTCGTGCAGAGCCCCGCCTACCGCGACGGCAAGGTGCCCACCATCCTGCGGGAGCTCCCGGACCTGCTGACCCACGAGAACGGACCGCGACTGACGGTTCGCGCGGGCGGCGCGGTCATCGACGCGCCCCAGGCGGTCCTGGTCAGCAACAACCCCTACCAGCTGGGCGACGCCGCGGGGCTGGGCCGGCGGGCGCGGCTGGACTCCGGTGTCCTGGGCGTCCTCGGGATCACCGTGGACAACGCGGCCCAGGCGGCCGGTCTGCTGCGCGGTCACCACGGGCGCGGACTCACCACGCTGGCCGGGCACGAGGTGGTGGTCGACGCCGACGCCCCCGACATCCCGGTCGGCGTCGACGGCGAGGCCCTGCTGCTGCCCACGCCCGTGAGGTGCCGTATCTCGCCCGGCGTGCTGCGCGTCCGCGTGCCGCGCGAGCGGCCGGGAGTGCCCGGCGCGAGGCCGTCGGTGGACTGGCGGACGCTGGGCCGCCTGGCGTTCGCACGTGACGTTCCGGCAAGCGGTGACGATCACCGGGATGCGCGGAACTGAGCGATCAGGTGCACCACCACAGGAACCGGTCGCACTCCGTCTCCGAGGGCGACGGGTCCGGGGTCGGGTCGGACGTGGTCGGGTCCGCGGTGGGCGCCGGGGCCTCCGGCTCGGAGGTCGGGGCGGGGGCCTCGGTGGCGGTGCCGGAGCCGTCGCCCGCCGGCGCGGACTGCCCGTTCTTGTCGGGGGTCTTGTCCTTGTCCTTCTTCTCGTCCTCGTCCTTCGGCGACTTCGAGGCCGAGGGCGACGCCGAGCGGCCGGGCGACGGCGAGTTCCCGTCCGTCCTCGTCGTGCCGTCCGTCGCGTCGGGGGACGCGGAGACCTCTTCCGACGCGGCGCCCTCCGCCGACTCGTCCCCGGCGGCCGCCGGCTTGGGACTCGTGCCCGGGGCGTCCATGCCCAGCTCCGCGAGGCTCAGGCCCCCGGCGGCCAGGACGAAACCCGCGGCGATCAGCAGGGTCCGGCGACGGCGGCGGCGATGCGCGGCGGCCTTGCGATCGCGACGGCTGGCGCCGGCCGTACCGGACTCCTCGTCCAGGTCGTCGTCGTACTCGTCGTCGTACTCGTCCTGTTCGGCGTACCCGGCGTGCTCGTCGGGCTCGGCGTGACCGCGTCTGCGGCCCCGCCGCTGCGCCGCCCGGCGCGCGGCCCGTCCGCCGACCGGCGCGACCTCGGCCGCCTCACCGGCGTCCGTGTCCGGGTCCGCGGCCTCTTCAAAGTGGCCGGCTTCGGCATGGCGGTCGCCGTACTCGCCACCGCCGTACTGCCCCGCCGCGACCCCGTAGTGCCCCTCGTACGCTTCGTAGGAGTACTGCCCGCCCACCGCTCCCGCGGGCGCCTGCACGGCCTGCTGCGGGTACGACTCGCCCGGCGGGCCCGCGTGCACGCGCAGCTCTTCGATCGCGGCGCCGCACCCCGGGCAGGCGAGGGCGCCGTTGAGGTGCCTGCGGCACGGGTGGCAGTAGTCCATGACGCGGGAAGACTAGGGAACCGACCTGCACCTTTCCTAGCGGCTGCTGTGAAGGTTGTGTGCGGAACTGGCCTTTCCGGTTTGGTCGGTGGGGGTCAAGCCCGACTATTCGGCGCGATCCCCCGCGCCGGGTCCGTACGGCGACTCAGGCGGCCCGTCGCACGTACGCCGTACGACGGGCCGCGTCGGCCCAAGTGCCCGGATCCGGCCTATGTTTGCCTGCGTGTCGTCATCGCCCGCTGGATCAGGATGAACGCGCACAGCAGCACACCGGTGGCGATCTTCGTCCACCAGGAGCTGAGCGTGCCCTCGAACTGGATGATGCTCTTGATCAGGCCCAGCACGAGGACGCCGAACAGGGTGCCCAGGACGTAACCGGAGCCGCCCGTCAGCAGCGTGCCGCCGATGACGACCGCGGCGATCGCGTCGAGTTCCATGCCGACGGCGTGCAGCGGGTCACCGGACTGGATGTACAGCATGAACAGCAGGCCGGCCAGCGCCGAGCAGAAGCCGCTCACCGTGTACACGGCGATCTTCGTGCCGCCCAGCGGAAGCCCCATCAGCAGCGCCGACTGCTCGTTGCCGCCGATGGCGTACACCCGGCGGCCGAAGCGCGTGTAGTGGAGTATGTAGAAGGCGGCGGCGAGGACGACCAGGGCGACGAGGGCGCCGATCGACAACTCCCCCAGTCCGAGCGGCACCCGGGTCTGGGCCATGCTGCTCACCGTGGAGTCGCTGATGGAGATGGACTCCTTGCTGATGACCAGGCAGAGGCCCCGGAAGAGGAAGAGCCCTGCGAGGGTCACGATGAACGGCTGGATCTCGAAGTTGTGGATCACATAGCCCATGAGGAACCCGCCGAACGCGCCCACCCCCAGGGCGAGCGGGACGACCAGCAGCAGCGGCAGCCCCTGACGCTCCACCAGCCACGCCGTGAACATGGTGGTGAAGCCGATCAGCGAACCGACGGACAGGTCGATGCCGCCGGACATGATGACGAAGGTGGCGCCGACGGCGGCGACCAGCAGATAGCTGTTGTCGATGAACAGGTTGAGGAAGACCTGCGGTTCACCGAAGCCGTAGTTCTGGTAGCGGCTGAGACCGCCGACGTACATGACGAGGAACAGGCCGGCCGTGACCAGGACGGGCAGCCGCCGGTCGCCGAGCAGACGCGCGGCGGCGGACGCCCGTGCCGCCGTGGACGCCGTACGGCCTTCCGCCGCCGCAGGGGTCTTGGTGGTCGCGTTCATCGCGACACCTCCATCTTCGGGGCGGCGTCGGCCGGGGTGGCGGGCTCCGCCGGGGCGGTGGTCCGGGCGCGTCCCTTCGCGCCGAAGACCTTGGCCCGGAACTTCGGGGACTGCAGCAGGCAGACGACGATGACGACGAGGGCCTTGAAGACCAGGTTGGTCTGGGTGGGCACGCCGATGGTGTAGATCGTGGTGGTCAGGGTCTGGATGACGAGGGCGCCGATCACGGTGCCGCCGATGGAGAACCGGCCGCCGAGCAGCGAGGTGCCGCCGATGACGACCGCGAGGATCGCGTCCAGCTCGATCCACAGGCCGGCGTTGTTGCCGTCCGCGGCCGAGGTGTTGGAGCTGATCATCAGGCCGGCGATGCCCGCGCACAGGGCGCAGAACATGTACACCATGATCTTGATGCGCCGGGAGCGGATGCCGACCAGGCGGCTGGCCTCGGCGTTGCCGCCGACCGACTCGACGAGCAGGCCGAGCGCCGTACGGCGGGTCAGGGCGACGGTGACCGCCACGACGGCGGCCACCACGAAGATGGAGAAGGGCAGCGTCAGCCAGTAGCCGCCGCCGATGAGCTTGTACGGCTCGCTGTTGATGGTGATGATCTGGCCGTCGGTGATCAGCTGGGCGACACCGCGTCCGGCGACCATGATGATGAGGGTCGCGATGATGGGCTGGATGCCCATCCGGGCGACCAGGAAGCCGTTCCACAGGCCGCAGACCACTGCCGCCACCAGGCCGATGCCCATGGCGAGGAACACCCCGGCCAGCGCGTTCTGGTCGGCCTGGTCGCTGATGTACGAACAGGTCAGGGCGCCGGTGATGGCGACCACGGCGCCGACGGAGAGGTCGATGCCGCCGGTGGCGATGACCAGGGTCATGCCGACCGCCACCAGGATCAGCGGCGAGCCGAACAGCACGATCGAGACGAGGCTGCCGTAGAGGTGGCCGTCGGCCATCCGGATCGCGAAGAAGTCGGGTGTGAAGGGGACGTTGACGAGCAGCAGGGCGATCAGGACCGCGACCGGCCAGAACAGGTGGTGGTGCGTCAGTGCTCGCCAGCGGGAGGGGGTGGTCGCTGATGGGGTACTCACTGGTGCTCTCCGCTCGCGATGGTCTCCAGGATCCTGCTGGTGGTGATCTCCGGCCCGTTGGCCAGCTGTGCCACGAGCTTGCGGTCGCGCAGCACTCCGATGGTGTGGCTGAGCCGGAGCACCTCCTCCAGTTCGGCCGCGATGTACAGCACGGACATGCCGTCCTCGGACAGGGAGACCACGAGCTTCTGGATCTCGGCCTTGGCGCCGACGTCGATGCCGCGCGTGGGCTCGTCGAGGATCAGCAGCTTCGGCTGGGTGATCAGCCAGCGGGCGAGCAGCACCTTCTGCTGGTTGCCGCCGCTCAACTGGCCCACGCGGGCCTCGGGGTTGGCAGGGCGGATGTCGAGGGCCTTGATGTACTTGGCGACGAGTTCGTCGCGCTGGGCGGCCGGGATGGGCCGGGTCCAGCCGCGGGACGCCTGGAGGGCGAGGATGATGTTCTCGCGCACCGTGAGATCGGGGACGAGGCCCTCGGTCTTGCGGTTCTCCGAGCAGAACGCGACACCGGCGCCGATGGCGTCGTTGGGGGCGCTCATCGAGACCTGATTGCCGGCGACGCTCACCTTGCCGCTGTCGGGCTGGTCGGCGCCGAACAGCAGCCGGGCCAGTTCGGTGCGGCCGGAGCCGAGCAGTCCGGCGAGGCCGAGCACCTCGCCCTTCTTGATCTCCAGGTCGAAGGGGGCGATACCGCCGGTGCGGCCGAGGCCCTCCGCCTTGACGAGCGTCTCGCCGACGTCGGAGCGCAGCTGGTGCTCGTGCAGCTCCTCCAGCTGGTCCAGGGCCTTGCCGATCATCAGCTCGATCAGCCCGACCTGGTCGAGGTCGGCCACCATGTGCTCGCCGACGAGGGTGCCGTTGCGCAGCACGGTCATGCGGTCGCAGATCTCGTAGATCTGGTCGAGGAAGTGCGACACGAAGAGGATCGCGACGCCCTCGTCCCGCAGCCGCCGCATCAGGCGGAACAGTTCGAGGACCTCGTCGCGGTCGAGGCTGGAGGTGGGCTCGTCCAGGACGAGCACCTTGGTGCCGGAGCCCTCGCCGTCGCTGTCGCCGTGGCCCACCGACCGTACGATCGCGACCAGTTGCTGCACGGCCAGCGGGTACGAGGACAGCGGTGCCGTCACGTCGATGTCGAGGCCGAGCCGGTCGACCATCTCCGCGGCCTGCCTGCGTATCTGCTTCCACTGGATGCGGCCCGCGCGGGTGGGTTCACGCCCGATGAAGATGTTCTCCGCCACCGAGAGGTTGGGGCAGAGGTTGACCTCCTGGTAGACCGTGCTGATGCCGGCGTGCTGCGCCTGCAGCGGGCTGCCGATCCGTACGGCCTTGCCGTCGAGGGTGATCGTGCCGCCGTCCAGGGTATGGACCCCGGTCAGCACCTTGATGAGGGTGGACTTCCCGGCCCCGTTCTCGCCCATGAGGGCGTGGATCTCGCCGGGGAAGAGCCGGAAGTCGACGTCCGACAGAGCCCGTACCCCCGGAAACTCTTTGACAATGCCCGTCATCTCCAGGACGGGCCGCGGCTCTGCCATGGCAGCGCTCCTCTTGAAATGGGTTCAGGCCCGCAGGGAGCCTCCCGGGACCGGATGGTCGCCGGCCGGCCGGAGGCTCCCTGCCGGTGGGTGCGGTCGGTCAGTACTTACGGGTGGGGAGCGCGTCCTTGGCCTGGTCCTGCATGAAGTCGCTCTCCTTGGTCTTGATCCAGCGCTCGACCTTGCCGCCGTCGTGGACCGTCTTCACGACCTCCATCAGCTGGGGGCCGAGCAGCGGGTTGCACTCGACGATGGCGTTGATCTTGCCTTCGGACATGGCGATGAAGCCGTCCTTCACGCCGTCGACCGTGACGATGAGGATGTCCTTGCCGGGCTTCTTGCCGGCCGCCTCGATGGCCTGGATGGCGCCGAGGCCCATGTCGTCGTTGTGCGCGAACAGCACGTCGATGTCCGGGTTGGACTGCAGGAAGGCCGCCATGACCTGCTTGCCGCCGGCGCGGGTGAAGTCACCGGTCTGGCTGACGACGATCTCCCAGTCGTCCTTGTGCTCGGCGTCCATGACCTCCTTGAAGCCCTTGGCGCGCTCGATCGCGGGGGCGGCACCGGTGGTGCCCTCCAGCTGGGCGATCTTCACCTTGCCCTTGTGGCCGGCCTTCTCCAGGACCTTCTCCAGGATCTTGGCGGCGCGGCGGCCCTCGTCGGTGAAGTCGGAGCCGACCAGGGCGACGAACAGGGACTCGTCGCTCTCCACGGACCGGTCGGTCAGGACGACCGGGATCTTCGCGCTCTGGGCCTCCTTGAGCACGGCGTCCCAACCGGTGACGACCACCGGCGAGAAGGCGATGACGTCCACCTTCTGCGCGATGAAGCTGCGTATCGCGGAGATCTGGTTCTCCTGCTTCTGCTGCGCGTCGGAGAACTGCAGCTTGTAGCCGGCCTCCTTGGCGGCCGACTTCACCGAGTCGGTGTTGGCGGTGCGCCAGCCGCTCTCGGAGCCGACCTGGGAGAAGCCGAGGGTGATCGTCTTGCTGCCGCCGGAGGAGGAGTCGGAGGAGGAGCCGTCCTCCTTGGCGCAGGCCGCCAGACCGGCCGTTGCCGCCACGCCGACCGCCGCAGTGAGGAAGTTCCGTCTGTTGAGCATGTTCTTCTCCTTTGAAGAGCCGGTCCGGGGATGGACCGCTGGTACTCGTCTGGTACTCGGGTGGACCGGCTGCACTGCGTCCAGCCTGTCGATCATCGTTCGAAATATCGGTCACGCTGGACCCGAAGGACGCGGGGCGACCGGGTGGTGCGGCGTCAGCCGGGAGCGGCTCCCGGTTGAGGCAGGTACGGGAACGTGCTTGCGCGGACGACGAGTTGGGGTTCGATGGAGACCTGGGACGCACCGGCGGGGGTACGGCCCTCGATCAGGTCCAGCAGCAGGGCGATGCTCCGCTGGCCCACCGTCGCGAAGTCCTGCCGGACGGTGGTGAGCGGCGGGGCGAAGAACTCCGACTCCGGGATGTCGTCGAAGCCGGCCACCGCGACGTCCTGGGGCGTACGCACGCCCGCCTCACGCAGCGCCCGCAACACCCCCAGTGCCATCTGGTCGTTGGCCACGAAGACGGCGGTCAGGCCGCGCCCCACCCAGCCCGCCAGTTCCTGGCCGGCCCGGTAGCCCGACAGCGGACTCCAGTCCCCCCGCAGCAGCATCGGTGGTTCCACGTCCGCCTCTTCGAGGGTCGTCCGCCAGCCCTCGACCCGGTCCACCGCCTCCTGCCAGTCCTCGGGCCCGGCGAGATGCCAGACCCTGCGGTGGCCCGCGGCGAGCAGATGGCCGGTGGCCAGCCGCGCGCCCAGATTCTGGTCCACGTTGACGCTGGGGACCCCGGCGCCCGAGCCGGTGCCCACCGCCACCACCGGGAACGGGTGGCGGAGTTCGGCGAGGGCCTCGACCGCCGACCGCTGCGGGGCGATGGCGATGACCCCCTCCACCCCGCCCTCGCTGAGGCGGTCCACTGCCTCGGACAGCGTCTCCACCGTCAGCCTGCGCAGACTGACCGTCGAGACCAGATAGCCCTCGGCACGCGCCGCCTCCTCCAGCGCGAACAACGTACTGGCCGGACCATAGAGCGTGGTGTTGGAGGCGACCACACCCAGGGTCCGGGTGCGCCGGGTCGCCAGTGCCCGTGCAGAGAAGTTGCGGCGGTAGCCCATCTCCTCGATCGCGCGCAGCACCTTGGCCCGTGTCTCGTCCCGCACATTGGGGTGGTCCCCCAGCACGCGGGACACGGTCTGGTGGGACACACCGGCCTGGCGGGCCACGTCGGCCATGGTGGGCGGCCGAAGCTGCGAGTGGGTCACAGCCGCGCCTCCTTGGCGGTCGTCTGCCGATAAGACCTGTGGCGGGGGCCGATGGTTCGGCGCCGGCCGCGTCACGCCGGTGTTCCGGATGGACCAACGGCACGGGGCGGGAAGGCGAGTTGAAGCACTGCTGACACGACGCTCATACCTCCTTGCACGCCGTCGGGGCCGACTGGTGAACGCGGACGTATTGTGAGCGCTAACAATTCATGCCGGTCAAGAGGGCTGCGTCAGAGAAGTCGTCACGGTTGAATAACGCGACGGGCGGCGGAGGTTGCGGGGACGAGGGTGTTCTACCTGGTCAGGAGCCATCCGAGGACCCACCGGGGGAGGTGTGCGCGCACCCTTGAAGAGCCCGGCGGCCCTCGTGGCGCACCGCGCCGCAGCCGCCTCGCCGACCGTCTCCGGCGTCGCGTCGAAACCGTTGTTTGTAGACCCATTGACACTCGCATGTGGTCGTCCCTACTGTCGCGACCAGCATTTCGAACGAGTGCCGAAATTTCGAACAGACCGAAGAGGACAGGGAGTACCGTGCGCATCACGGGAATCAGCACACACGTGGTCGGAACGCCGTGGCGGAACCTGACCTACGTCCAGGTGCACACCGACGAGGGACTCACCGGCGTCGGCGAGACCCGCATGCTGGGCCACACCGACGCGCTGCTCGGCTATCTGCACGAGGCGAAGACCAATCACATTCTCGGTTCCGACCCGTTCGCTGTCGAGGATCTCGTCAAGCGGATGAAGTACGGCGACTACGGCCGGGCCGGCGAGATCGTGATGTCGGGCATCGCCGTGATCGAGATGGCCTGCTGGGACATCAAGGGCAAGGCGCTCGGCGTGCCGGTCTGGCAGCTGCTCGGCGGCAAGGTCACCGACAAGGTCAAGGCGTACGCCAACGGCTGGTACACCACCGAGCGGACGCCCGAGGCGTACCACAAGGCGGCCCAGGGGGTCATGGAGCGCGGTTACCGGGCGCTCAAGATCGACCCGTTCGGGACCGGCCACTTCGAGCTCGACCACGAGCAGAGCCTCTACGCGGTCTCCCTGATCGAGGCCGTGCGCGACGCCATCGGCCCGGACGCCGAACTGATGCTGGAGATGCACGGCCGCTTCTCCCCCGCCACGGCCGTCCGCCTGGCCAAGGAGCTGGCGCCCTTCAAGCCCGCGTGGCTGGAGGAGCCGGTGCCGCCGGAGAACCTGAAGGCGCTGGAGAAGGTCGCCGCCAAGGTCGACATGCCGGTTGCCACGGGTGAGCGCATCCACGACCGCATCGAGTTCCGGGAGCTCTTCGAGAGCCAGGCCGTGGACATCATCCAGCCGGACGTCGGCCACATCGGCGGCATCTGGGAGACCCGCAAGCTGGCCGCCACCGCCGAGACGCACTACATGCTGGTCGCGCCCCACAACGTGGGCGGGCCCGTGCTGACCGCCGCCTCCCTCCAGGTCGGCTTCACCGCCCCCAACTTCAAGATCCTTGAGCACTTCAACGACTTCGCGGACGCGGAGATCAAGAAGGTCATCAAGGGCGCCCCCCAGGTGAACCCCGAGGACGGCTGCTTCCACCTCTCCCACGAGCCCGGTCTCGGTGTGGAGCTGGACGTCGACGCCGCCGCGGAGTTCCCGCAGCAGCAGGCCCGGTTCGACCTGTGGGCCGACGGCTGGGAGCAGCGCAAGCCCAAGGGCACCGAGTGAGCGCCCACACCCGCCGGCCCACGACCAGGGGGACCCAGTGAGCACCGCCGTCGTGATCGAGGCTCCGGGCGAGCAGCGGCTCGTCCCGCACGAGCCGCGGCAGCCGGAAGCGGGCGAGGCCCTGGTCCGGGTGCACGCCTCGGGGATCTGCGGCAGTGACCGCGAGGTCTTCCAGGGCAACCGGCCGGAAGGCTACGTCCGCTATCCGCTCACGCCGGGCCACGAGTGGTCCGGGACGGTGGCGGCGGTCGGCGACGGCGTCCCCGCGGGCCTGGTGGGCCGCAAGGTCGTGGGCGAGGGCTTCCGGAACTGCCAGGTCTGCGACCGCTGCCACGCGGGCGAGACCACGCTGTGCACGGCGGGCTACGAGGAGACCGGCTTCACCCAGCCGGGCGCCATGGCCACCACCCTCACGCTTCCGGCCCGGCTGCTGCACGTGCTGCCGGACGACGCGGATCTGACGGCGGCGGCGCTGCTGGAGCCGGCCGCGTGCATCGCGGCCGCCGCGCTCAAGGCGAACGCGGTGCCGGGCGAGCGGGTGGCCGTGGTGGGCACCGGGACGCTCGGGATGTTCGCCGTTCAGTTCCTGAAGGCGGGCTCGCCGGCCGAGTTGCTCGTCGTGGGGACGCGTCCGGACCGGGCCGAGCTGTCGAAGCGGTTCGGGGCCACGGACTTCCGCACCAAGGACGAGGAGCTCCCTGACGATTTCGACGTCGTCATCGAGACCGCCGGGTCGGCGGACGCGGCGCGCACCGCCGCCGCCCTGCTGCGGCGCGGTGGACGGCTGGTCCTGACGGGCATCCCGGCGCCGGGCGCGGACGGGCTCGACCCGACCGATCTCGTCGTACGGCAGCTGGAGGTGCAGACCGTGTTCGGCGCGGCGCCGGATGCCTGGGCGCACACCGTGCGGGTCTTCGGGGCGGGACTCCTCGACCCGCTGCCGCTGGTCACGCACGAGCTGCCGCTGGAGGAGTTCGCGCAGGCCATCGAGTTGGTGGGGTCCGGCGACCCGAAGGTCGGAAAGGTCCTGCTGCGGCCGTGACACACCCCTGAGCCGTACGCCGGTACGGGGTACCTGACGACTTCGTACCGGCGTACACCCAAAGCCCCGCACGACCAGAGCCGCGACCCTCGTCCGAAATATCGAACATAAGGACAGCTTGTGACCGACACCACCGCTCCGACGCCACGCCGCCCCGGCGAGCAGGCGCTCGCCGCACTCGGCCTGGAGGCGCCCGCCCTCGACCCCTCCGACGCCTCTCCGCACACCTTCCCCGGCGGTGGCCGCTGGCGCACCGAAGTTCCCTCCGTGGAGGGCCCCGAGGCGCTCGCCGTGGTCCTCAAGGAGTCCTCGCGGCTCGATGTGCCGGTCCACCGGATCAGCCAGGGCAGCGGTATCTGGATGCTCACCGACGCCGAGATCACCGAGATGGTGGAGGCGACCGCCGCGCGCGACATCGAGCTCTGCCTGTTCACCGGCCCGCGCGGCACCTGGGACATCGGCGGCTCCACCCGTACCGACTCCAAGGGCGCCGGACTGCGCGCCCGGGGTCACGACGCGGTCGCCGGGTGCGTCGAGGACGCCGTCCGGGCCACGGAGTTGGGCGTCAAGTGCCTGCTCGTCGCCGACGAGGGCGTGCTGTGGGCGCTGCACCGGGCGAGAGCCGCCGGGATCATCCCGGCGGACACGACGCTCAAGGTGAGCGCGCTGATCGGCCCCGTCAACCCGGCCGCGTACGCGGTGTACGAGAACCTCGGCGGCGACTCGATCAACGTGCCGAGCGACCTGACGCTCGACCACCTCACCGAGATACGGCGGGTCTCCGCCGCCCCCATGGACATGTACATCGAGGCCCCGGACGATCTCGGCGGCTACATCCGGATGTACGAGGTCGCCGAGCTGATCCGGCGCGGCGCACCGCTCTACCTGAAGTTCGGGCTCTCCAAGGCCCCGGGGATCTACCCCTACGGGCACCACATGCGGGACCTGACGCTGGCCACCGCCAAGGAACGCGTACGGCGCGGACGCCTGGCGTTGGACCTGCTCGCACGGCACGGAGCTGACGGCGACATGGCGCCTCTCGGTTCACGGCTGCCCGGAACTCTGAAGCGATTCGAAACTCCCGCATAACGTTCCGGACAAACCCCCTTCACAGAAGACGACGCAGTCGAACACAATCCCACACACCCGGGGTCTGCACCGTTCAACCCTCGAAGCGTCTTCGCCACCGCCCGACCGAGCCCTGCTCACACACATCAAGGATGATGACCATGCGCACTCGCAGAGCCGCACTCGCCGCCATAGCCGGAGCCGCCTCCCTCGCCCTGACCCTGTCCGCCTGCGGCCAGAGCGGCGAGGGCGGCAGCAAGGACGACGGCGGGGACGCCAAGGGCGGGACCATCGGCATCGCGATGCCGACCAAGTCCTCCGAGCGCTGGATCGCCGACGGCAAGAACGTCGTCGCGGACCTGGAGTCGAAGGGCTACAAGACCAAGCTGGTCTACGGCGAGGACGACCCGGACCAGCAGGTCTCGCAGATCGAGAACCTGATCACGCAGGGCGTCAAGGCGCTGATCGTCGCGGCCATCGACAACAAGTCGATGAACAACGTGCTCCAGCAGGCGGCCGACGCCAACATCCCGGTGATCTCCTACGACCGCCTGATCCTCGGCACCAAGAACGTCGACTACTACGCGTCGTTCGACAACGAGAAGGTCGGCGAGCTCCAGGGCAACTACATCGTCGAGAAGCTCGGCCTGAAGGACGGGTCCAAGAAGGGCCCGTTCAACATCGAGCTGTTCGCCGGCTCCAACGACGACAACAACACGCGCTACTTCTTCGGCGGCGCGATGAAGGTCCTGCAGCCCTACATCGACAAGAAGCAGCTCGTCGTCAAGTCGGGCCAGACCCAGCTGACCCAGGTCACCACCCTGCGCTGGGACGGCGGCACCGCCCAGAAGCGCATGGACGACATCCTGACGTCGAAGTACCGCTCGGGCCGGGTCGACGCGGTCCTCTCGCCGTACGACGGCATCTCCATCGGCATCCTCTCGGCGCTGAAGTCGGACGACTACGGCTCCAAGGACAAGCCGCTGCCGATCGTCACCGGCCAGGACGCCGAGGTCGCCTCGGTGAAGTCGATCATCGCCGACGAGCAGTCGATGACCGTCTACAAGGACACCCGTGAGCTCGCCAAGGTGGCCTCGAACATGGTCGACGCGGCGCTCAACGGCAAGAAGCCCGAGGTCAACGACACCAAGACCTACGACAACGGCGCCAAGGTCGTTCCCGCCTACCTGCTCACGCCGGTCAGCGTCGACAAGACCAACTACAAGAAGGAGGTCGTCGACACCGGCTACATCAAGGAAAGCGACCTCAACTAACCGCCGGCCCACTCTGATTGGAAGGCACGACCATGGCGGGACCCGTCCTGGAAATGCGCTCGATCGTCAAGACCTTTCCCGGCGTCAAGGCGCTGTCGGACGTCACGCTGACCGTCCAGCAGGGCGAGGTCCACGCCATCTGCGGGGAGAACGGCGCCGGTAAGTCGACCCTGATGAAGGTCCTCTCCGGCGTCCACCCGCACGGCACCTACGAAGGGGACATCCTCTTCGAGGGCGAAGTCTGCGAGTTCAAGGACATCCGGGCGAGCGAGCACCACGGCATCGTCATCATCCACCAGGAGCTGGCGCTGTCGCCGTTCCTCTCCCTCGCGGAGAACATCTTCCTCGGCAACGAGCACGCCAAGGGCGGGTTCATCGACTGGCGGGAGACCCTGCGGCACGCCACCGAGCTGCTGCGCCGGGTCGGTCTCTCCGACCACCCGGACACCCGCGTCGCCGACATCGGCGTGGGCAAGCAGCAGCTCGTGGAGATCGCGAAGGCGCTGTCGAAGAAGGTGAAGCTGCTCATCCTGGATGAGCCGACCGCTGCCCTGAACGACGAGGACAGCGACAAACTCCTGGATCTGATCCTGGAGTTGAAGAAGCAGGGCATCACCTCGATCATCATCTCCCACAAGCTCAACGAGATCCGCAAGGTCGCCGACTCGGTGACGATCCTCCGCGACGGCCAGACCATCGAGACCCTCGATGTGAAGGCCAAGGAGACCACCGAGGACCGGATCATCAGCGGGATGGTCGGCCGCGACCTGGAGAACCGCTTCCCGGACCGCACCCCGCACGAGCCGGAGGAGGGCTCCGCCCCCGCCCTGGAGATCCGCAACTGGACCGTGCACCACCCGATCGACCAGCAGCGCAAGGTCGTCGACGACGTGTCGATCGAGGTCCGGCGCGGCGAGATCGTCGGCATCGCGGGCCTGATGGGCGCCGGCCGCACCGAGCTCGCGATGAGCGTCTTCGGGCGCACCTACGGCCGTCACGCGGGCGGCACGGTGCTCAAGGACGGCAAGGAGATCCGTACGAAGTCCGTCCCCGAGGCGGTCAAGCACGGCATCGCGTACGTCACCGAGGACCGCAAGCACTACGGCCTCAACCTCATCGACACCATCAACCGCAACATCTCGCTCAGCGCGCTGGGCAAGGTCGCCAAGCGGGGCTTGGTCGACGAGCACGAGGAGCGGCAGGTCGCCGAGGGCTTCCGCAAGTCCATGAACATCAAGGCGCCGACCGTCTTCGAGCCGGTGGGCAAGCTGTCCGGCGGCAACCAGCAGAAGGTCGTCCTCAGCAAGTGGATCTTCGCGGGTCCCGAAGTGCTGATCCTGGACGAGCCGACGCGTGGCATCGACGTCGGTGCGAAGTACGAGATCTACACGGTCATCGACCAGTTGGCCGCCCAGGGCAAGGCGGTCGTCTTCATCTCCTCCGAGCTGCCGGAGCTGCTCGGCATGTGTGACCGCATCTACACGATGGCCGCGGGGCGGCTGACCGGCGAGTTCTCGCGGGCCGAGGCCTCGCAGGAATCGCTGATGCGTCAGATGACAAAGGACAAAGAGGTATCCCGATGAGCACGGATGTGACCGCCAAGACCCCGGCCCCCGCGCCGCCGGGCAAGAGCGGAGGGGCCGCGGGCGACGGCCTGCTCCAGCTGGTGCTGGACGGTATGCGCCGCAACATGCGGCAGTACGGCATGCTGATCGCCCTCGGCCTGATCGTGGCGCTGTTCGCCGTGTGGACCGACGGGGACCTGCTGCTGCCGCGCAACGTCTCCAACCTGGTGCTGCAGAACAGCTACATCCTGATCCTCGCGATCGGCATGATGCTGGTGATCATCGCGGGCCACATCGACCTGTCGGTGGGATCACTGACAGCGTTCATCGGATCCATGGCCGCGGTGTTCATGGTGAAGAACGATCTGCCATGGCCGGTCGCCGTCGTCCTCTGCCTGGCCATGGGCGCCGTCGCGGGTGCCGCACAAGGGTTCTTCATCGCGTACGGCGGCATACCGTCCTTCATCGTGACCCTGGCGGGCATGCTGATCTTCCGCGGTCTGACGGAGATCTTCCTGGAGGGCCAGACGCTCGGCCCGTTCCCGGAGGGGCTGCAGAAGGTCGCCAACGGGTTCCTGCCCGAGGTCGGCCCGAACACCAACTATCACAACCTCACCCTTCTGCTCGGCTTCGGGATGATCGCGTTCGTGGTCTTCCAGGAGTTCCGTGACCGCCGCCGCCAGCAGGAGTTCAACCTCGACGTTCCGCCCTTCAACCTGTTCCTGCTGAAGCTGGTCGCGCTCGGCGCCGCCATCCTCACGCTGACGATGCTGCTGGCCAGCTACAAGGGCGCCCCGATCGTGCTGCTCATCCTGGGCGTGCTGCTCGTGGGCTTCGGCTACGTGATGCGCAACGCGATCATCGGCCGCCACATCTACGCGATCGGCGGCAACCTGCCCGCGGCCAAGCTGTCGGGTGTGAAGGACAAGAAGGTCACCTTCCTGATCTTCGTGAACATGGGCATGCTCGCGGCCCTGGCGGGTCTGGTCTTCGCCGCCCGCTTCAACGCGGCCTCCCCCAAGGCCGGCCTCAACTTCGAGCTGGAGGCGATCGCGGCCTCGTTCATCGGCGGCGCCTCGATGAGCGGCGGCGTCGGCACCGTCCTCGGCGCGATCATCGGTGGCCTGGTCCTGGGCGTGCTGAACAACGGCATGAACCTCGTCGGCATCGGCACCGACTGGCAGCAGGTCATCAAGGGCCTGGTGCTGCTGGCGGCGGTCGGGTTCGACGTCTGGAACAAGCGCAAGGTCGGTTCGTAAGTACAGCAGGGCCCTGCCGCCGGATTCCCGGCGTCCGCCCGAAGGGCGGGTCTCGCGGCGTCTGGTGCGTGCGATCGCAAGGCGCCGGAGCGCCCTCGATGGGGGTGCCCCCGCGCGAGTCGAGCGAAGCTCGGTTCGAGCGTGGGGGAGGAGCCACGTGGGCGGTTCGGCAACGCGGCGAGCGTGCGTGCCAGACGCCGCGAGACAGGCGGGAATCCGGCGGCAGGGCCCCAGGGCCCCGCCGGAAGGCGGGGCCCTGTTCTTTTCAGCGACGGAGGCAACACGCCGGTGAAGTCCCTCTTCGGCACCCTCGCCGACGGCACGAAGGTCCACAGCTGGTCGCTGGCCAACGGCGGCACGCGGATGAAGGTCCTCTCCTACGGCGGCATCGTGCAGTCCCTGGAGGTCCCGGACCGGCGCGGCCAGTACGCCAACATCTCGCTGGGCTTCGACAACATCGAGGACTACGTCGCGGGGAGCCCGTACTTCGGCGCCCTGATCGGCCGGTACGGCAACCGCATCGGCAAGGGCCGGTTCACCCTGGACGGCAAGAGCTACCAGCTCTCCGTCAACGACGGCGAGAACAGCCTGCACGGCGGCGCCGAGGGCTGCGACAAGCACGTGTGGGACATCGAGCCGTTCACCAAGGGCTCGGACGTCGGCCTGTACCTGCACCGCACGTCCGCCGACGGCGAGATGGGCTACCCGGGCACGCTCAAGATGAAGGTGACGTACACCCTCACCAAGCACGGCGACTGGCGCATCGACTACGAGGCCACCACCGACAGGGCCACCGTCGTCAACCTCACCAGCCACGTCTACTGGAACCTCGCCGGCGAGGGCAGCGGCACGATCGAGAACCACGAGCTGAAGATCGCCGCGTCCCGCTACACCCCCGTCGACCCGGGCCTCATCCCCACCGGTCAGCCGGCCCCCGTCGCGGGCACCCCCTTCGACTTCCGTCGTGCCAAGCGCATAGGCGAAGACCTGCGCGCAGCCCACCAGCAGTTGCTGCACTGCAAGGGCATCGACCACAACTGGGTGCTCGACAAGGGCATCTCGCCCCGCCCCGAGTGGTGCGCCACGCTGAAGGACCCGGCCTCCGGCCGCACCCTGCGGATGGCGACCACCGAGCCGGGCCTGCAGTTCTACTCCGGCAACTTCCTCGACGGCACCCTCGTCGGCCCGTCCGGCCGCACCTACCGGCAGGGCGACGCCCTGTGCCTGGAGACGCAGCACTTCCCGGACTCGCCGAACAGGCCGTCGTTCCCGTCGACGGTGCTGCGACCCGGCCAGACGTACCGTTCGACGACGGTGCACTCGTTCACCTGCTGACGCCTCTTCACAGGTGCCACACAAGTTCTTACCGATTTCTCAGTGGTTGAACAGCGCCACCCCAGCCTTCGTATGTAAGGGCGGCCCGTGCTCCCCCGCGCGGGCCACCCAGACACGGAGGTTCCATGGCCGACAACGTCACCTCGCTGTTCCGCAGCACCGCGGCACACAGCCCGTCGATGGCGGCGCTGACGCGTGAGGGCGGCGACGGGGCCGGTCCGGTCGACTTCTGCATTCCCTGCAACCCGTACTTCCCGACGCCGGAGATGTTCCAGGACATGGGGGCGCGGCTGCGGGACATCATCACGTACTACCCGAGCAGCGCCGACACGATCACGGCCGAGCTGTGCAGCCTGCTCCAGCTCCCGCCGCAGTGCGTGGCGATGGGCAACGGATCCACGGAACTGATCACCTGGATCGACCACCTCCTGGTCCGTGAGTCCCTCGCCATCCCCGTCCCCACCTTCGGCCGCTGGACCGACCAGCCGATGGAGACCGGCAAGCGGGTCGACATGTTCCCGCTCCAGGAGTCCAGCGGATTCGCCCTGGACCTCGCGCAGTACGCCGAGTTCATCCGGGCCCGGGGCACCCGGGTCGCGGTGATCTGCAACCCGAACAACCCCGACGGCGGCTACCTCCACAAGCACGCGCTCGTGCAGTTCATGGACGCCATGGCCGACCTGGACCTGGTCATCATCGACGAGTCGTTCCTGGAGTTCGCCGACGCCGAGCAGGACCCGTCGGTCGTGCAGGAGGCGATGCTGCGCCCCAACGTCATCGTGCTCCGCAGCCTCGGCAAGAACTTCGGCCTGCACGGCATCCGCTTCGGCTATCTCGTCGCCAACCCGGCACTGGCCGGGATGGTCCGCTCGATGCTGCCGAAGTGGAACCTCAACGCCTTCGCCGAGCACGTGGTGTTCATGCTCAAGAACCACGGCGCCGAGTACGCGCAGAGCCTGCACCAGGTGCGCAAGGACCGCCTCGACATGGCGAGCCAGCTCTCCTCGCTGCCCGGCCTCACGGTCTACCCCTCGCAGGGCAACTTCCTCTTCGTGCGCCTCCCCGTGGGCGCGGAAGGCACCGTGGTCCGCGACCGGCTGCTCACCGAGCACCGGATCCTGGTCCGTGAGTGCGGCAACAAGATCGGTTCGTCCAGCCGCTTCCTGCGACTCGTGGTGCGCCCCCAGGTGGACGTGCGTCGCCTGGTGTCCGGCCTGGAACAGGTGCTCTACGGGACCAGGAGGGGAGCCGCCGTACCCGAGCTGGGTATAGGGACCAACTACAGCTCGGGTACGGCGGCCGTGGACCGGTTGGTCAGCTCCACCAACGGCGCCGGCATGCCGGGCCTCGCCGCCCAGGCCATGGGGGTCGGTGCCGCGATGCCTGCGATGCCCGCGGCGCCCCAGCCGCAGCCGGCCGCCGCGCAGATGCCCATGCCGGCGCCGATGCCTGCGCCCGTGCCCGTCGCTCCGGCGCCGGTCGCCCCCACGCCGATGCCGGCGCCCGCGCCTGTCGCCCCAGCCCCCGCGCCGATGACGTTCCCGTCGCCTGTGGCGCCCGCCGCGGCTGTGGTGCCGCCCGGGCCCACGCCGCCCGGGGTGCCGGCTCGGGGTGGGCTCACGGCGGCGCAGGTACGGGGTACTACGGGGCCGGCGCCCGGACTGTCCCCGGCCCCGGCGACCGGGTGGCCCAACAGCCAGAGTTGGCCGAATGCGGCGGGGATGCAGACCGGGTAGCGCCCTTTCGCCGTAGGGGGCGAGTGCGTTTGCGACTGCGGGTGCGTTGTGGCTGGTCGCGCAGTTCCCCGCGCCCCTGGGTAGGCAGGCTACCCCGGCGTCAGACGCCACTGTTGGCAGGTGTTGCCCAGCCATGCCCACTGGCGTACGTCTGTGCCGTCCGTCGTTCCGCAGTCGGTGACGTCGGCGACCTTGCCGGTGGCCTGGTTGGTGATGCGGACGTAGCCGCTGTCTGTCGCGATGAAGCGGAAGCGTTGGCAGGTGTTGTTCAGCCAGGACCACTGGCGGAGGTCGGCCCCGTCTGCCGCGGAGCAGTTCTCGGTGTCCAGAACCTTGCCCGTGGCGACGTTGACGAGCCGGTGGGTGTCGTCGCCCTGGTCCTCCAGGCGCCACTTCTGGTTGTTGCCGCCGCTGCACGCCCACTGCTGGACGTTGGCGCCGTCGGCGGTCGAACTCCCGGCCACGTCAAGGCACTTGCCGCTGTTGCGGTTGGTGATCGTGTAGGTGGTGGACGCCGTGGACGGCTCTCCGGAGGGGCCGGTCTGGGCGGCGCCGAGGCGGACCGGGGTGCCGAGGTTCGGGGTGCCGTCGGAGTTCCAGGTGAACTTCTGGGCGCGGGTCGTACGGCCGTTGTCGCAGCCCTCGCTCGCGCTGTCGTTGGCGTGGTAGACGATCCAGCTCTCGGTGCCGTCGGGCGAGGTGAAGAAGCCGTTGTGGCCGGGCCCGTAGACGCCGTTGGCATCGTTGCGCTGGAAGACGGGCGTGGACTTCTTGGTCCAGGAGGCGGCGGCCAGCGGATCGGAGCCGGTGAGTTCCAGCTGGCCGAGCTTGTAGTCGGGGGTCCAGCAGCCGCTGGCGGAGTAGACGAGGAAGGTCCGGCCACCGCGTTGCAGTATCTCCGCGCCTTCGTTGACCGTGCCGCCCTGCCGCTCCCAGTCGTACGTCGCCCTGGAGATCGTCGAGTAGGCGCCGCTGACCGTGTACGGGTTGGACATCGGCGCGATGACGAGGTTCTGGGTGCCGCTGGTGATCGCGCTGCCCAGCATGTACAGCCGGCCGTTCACGTTCAGCACGCTCGGGTCCAGCATCCAGGCGGAGTTGAGCTGTCCCTTGTAGGTGTACGGCCCCATGGGGTCGGAGCCGGCGCTCTCCAGCACATGGCTGCGCTGGGTCGGGTTGTAGTCGGCGATGTTCTGCCCGGCGACGTAGTACAGGTACCAGCGGCCGTTGAGGAAGTGCAGCTCCGGGGCCCAGATGTTGCAGCAGCGCGAGGCCGCGTCGCCCTGCCACACCTGGACGCTGGGGGCCGTGGCCAGCCCGGCGAGGGTGGTGGACTTGCGGATGGTGATGACGTCGGTCCAGCTCGTCGTCACCAGGTAGTAGTTGCCGTCGTGGTACGAGATCCACGGGTCGGCACCCTTGACCGACTTCACCGGGTTCGCGAACGAGGCGGCACTGGCGGAAGGCTGGCCGATCGAGAGGGCCAGCAGCAGTGCCGCCAGCAGGGTCAGTAGGCGACGGGCCATCCGCTGCTCCAGTTCAAGAGGTTGACGCCCAGCTTGGGCGTGCCGTTGTCGTTGCCGTCGTAGTAGTGGTAGACGATCAGGTCCCCGTCGGCGTCGTTCATGATCGACTGCCCGCCGGGGCCGATGACGCTGCCGTGCGACTCCAGGACAGGGGTCCCGCCGTTGTTCATCATCGAGACGCCGTTCCTGTCGGAGTACGGCCCGGTGATGCTGGTGGCGCGCCCGACCTTGACCTTGTAGGTCGAGCTGGTCCCGGCGCAGCAGGTGTCGTAGGAGGCGAAGAGGTAGTAGTAGCCGCCCCGCTTGACGATGAAGGGCGCCTCGACGGCCTTGGTCCCGGTGGGGCGGGAGGCGAGCGAGTAGCGGGTGGTGTTGGAGCCGAGCTGCTTTCCGGTGGACGGGTTGATCTGGATCATCTTGATCCCGGTCCACCAACTGCCGAAGGACAGCCACCACTTGCCGTCGTCGTTCACGAAGAGGTTCGGATCGATGGCGTTGAAGTCGCTGGAGGAGCCGGAGGTGTAGACGGTGCCCTGGTCCGTCCAGCTGCCCGGCTGGCCGGTGGTGGAGGTGGCGAGGCCGATGGCGGAGGTGTTCGAGCCGAACTTCGAGACGGAGTAGTACATCAGGTACTTGCCGCCGTGGTACGAGATGTCGGGCGCCCAGGCCTCCGGTACGGAGGAGTAGTTCGACCACCAGCCGGGACGGCTGCCGAACGCGTCGGCGCCGTTTCTGAAGGCGGTGCGGTCGCTGGAGGTCTTGCTCGCGATGCCGCCGCCGGTGGCGTAGAGCAGGTACTGGCCGGACGAGGTGCGGATCATCGACGGGTCGTGGGTGACGACGTCGCCGGTGACACGGCCGGGGTTGGGGTACGCGGAGGCCGTGGAAGGGATCAGGGCCAGCAGGGCGGCGGCGGGGAGGGCGATCAGGGCGGTTCGCTTGCGGAGGGTGCGGCGGGCACGGGGCGTGCGGGAGGTGCGGGAGGTGGGGCTCATGCGGTCCTCCTTGCGGTGGGGGTGACAGGTCGGTAGATATCCGGCCAGCAAATGGTCGACATCTCGAACAGTGCTCGCAAGTTCGAACGGACCGTAGAATCGAACCACTTGCGCGTCAATGGTCCGCGCAGCAACAGCTGTTCCCGGGTGGCGGGCAGGCCGGCTACCGCCCTGACCCGCGCCCCCGGACCACGGCCAGCCACCCCGGCAGATCGACCTCGGCACAGACGGTCTTGCCGGGCGACCCGTCCCGCTCCACCACCTCCCACCGGGAGGCCAGCGCCTCGACGAGAACAAGGCCGCGACCGTGTTCGTCGAGGGGGTGCGCAGGCGGTACGTCTCCGGGTTTCGGGGGGTGGGACTCCGTACGGGTGTCACTGACCTCGATACGGATGCTGCCCGTCGGGAGGGACACCCGCAGCTCGAAGTCCCGGCCGGGGACCCGGCCGTGGGTGACGGCGTTGGCGGCCAGCTCGGCGACGATCGCGGCGACGGCGTCGGAGGCGGTACTGCCGAGCGGGACGCCCCAGGCGTGCAGCTGGTTCAGGGCGAGGTGCCGGGCGAGGCGGGCGCCGCGAGGAGTGGCACTGAGGCGCTGGGTGAGCGGAACTGGCATGCGCTCAATCTGGCGGTGGTGCGCGGCAGTTCACCAGGCGAGAGGCGCGTACGGTGCGGGAGCGTACGCGGTTACCTGCTGGACAGTACGCGTGACTGACCGTGACCATGTACTGCGGGAGGTGACCTGCCTTGGTCGAGTGTGGTGAGCCGGAGTCGTCGGACAGTCTGCGGACGTTCGGGGCGGTTGTACAGGCCCTGCGGGAGCATGCGGGGTTGAGCAGGGAGGAGTTCGGGGACCGGGTGGGTTTGTCGAAGCACACGGTGGCTTCGCTTGAGTTGGGGCGGCGAATGCCGGATCCGACGTTCCCGGAGCGGTCGGAGCCGGTGCTGGGGAATACGGGGGCGCTGACGAGGGCGGCTCAGCATCTGGCTCGGCAGCCGGGGTTGGCGGCTTGGTTTCGGCGGTGGGCTCAGCTGGAGACCACGGCGATCACTCTGTACACGTACGAATGCCGGTTGATTCCAGGGCTGTTGCAGACCGAGGAGTATGCGCGGACCCTGTTCACGAACCAGCTGCCGCCGCTGAGCGACGAGCAGATCGAGGCGCAGTGGGTAGCGCGCGCGGAACGGCAGCGGTTGCTACGGGAGCGGCCGAACACGGCCTTCGCTTTCATTCTGGAGGAGCATCTGTTCCGGCGGCACACGGGTGGGGTGGAGGTCACGCGGGGGCTCATCGACCATGTGCTGGAGATCGCTCAACTGCGGAACGTGGAGCTTCAGATCATGCCGACGGAGCAGGAGACGCACGCGGGACTGGACGGCCCAATGCGCCTGCTGGAGACGCCGGAGAACAAGTGGTTCGCCTACTGCGAGGGACAGGAAAGCGGCCAGTTCATCGCTGACTCAAAGGTGGTCAGCATGCTCCAGATGCGGTATGCCAGGATGCGCTCACAGGCTCTCACTCTCAAAGACTCTATGAGCCTGTTGCAGCGGATGCGAGGAGACCTATGAGCACCGGCGAACTGGCCTGGTTCAAGAGCAGCTACAGCGGCGGGTCCGGCGACGACTGCGTCGAAGTCGCCCTCTCCTGGCACAAGTCCAGCTACAGCAGCAGCGGTTCGGGCGACTGCGTAGAGGTAGCCACCTGCCCCCACACCATCCACGTCCGCGACACCAAGCACCGCACGGCGGGCCCCACGCTCACCCTCTCCCCCGCCACCTGGACGGAGTTCCTCACGCACGTCCGTCCAGAAGGGCCAGCCCCAGCGGTGTAACGGAATGCAGTACGGCTTTCCCCGCCCTGCACGTGCTGAGTAACCCGGCCCTGCGCAGGATGCCGACATGATGGCTGGCCGTGGCCGGGGCGATCCCCGCGTCATGGGCGAGTTCCGTGGTCGTCACCCCGTGCTCAGCAACCGTTTCGAGGATCCCGGCCCGGGTGCGGCCAAGGAGGGCGTTCAACGAGCGGAGCCCTGCCGTGCCCCCGCTCAGGACCGTCTCGTGGGTCATCGGGTAGACCACGACGCACGGCAGCCCGGGATCCTTCAGCAACGTCGGCTTGCGCCAGCAGAAGTACGACGGGAGGACCAGCAGCCCCCGTCCGTCGAGCCGGACGTCACGATCCGTCGCCCCCAGTCCCGTCACTTCAAGGACCGGTCGCCGCCAGACGAGGCCGGGGTGGAGGGAGCCGAGCAGCGCACCGAGGTCGCCGCCCGCCAAGTACCGCCCGTGGACGGCGCGTTCGGCGTCGAAGCGGGCGCGTACCTGGCCCCACCAAGGGGCGAGCGCGGTGGCGAAGTAGCCCCGGAACGAGCGGGCGAGATGGCCGACGGCCTCCTTGTCACCGTCGGCGAGCGGCCTCGCCCAGGACGGCAGTCGTCGCCCGGCGCGGGACAGTTCCACCAGGTCTCCCCGCAGCCGCTGCCGTGGCGTCGACAGCAGGGCGCCGATCCCGGCGTCCAGGCCACCCGTGCCGGCCGCCGGGGTGAGGAAGTCAGCCGATTGACATGCTCCTCGTCCTGAAGGACGAGGATTCTGGCCTTCTCTACCGGTTGCTGTGCCGCTACGCGGCACGGTCTCCGGTCGGGAATCCGTGGCTTCCTGTTTCTTCGCGCTGTGCCGGGATCGCTCCTGGTCTTACCGGCGCTCCGCAGGCTGACACCGCCAGTCCGGCGGCCGTCTTCACGTTGAGTGCGGCGTTGGTGTCCCGGTCGTGGACGGCGCCGCAGGCGGCACAGGTCCATTCCCGGACGTTCAGGGGTTTGGGTCCGTCCTTGACCCCGCAAGTGGAGCAGGTCTGGGAGGTCGGCTCGAACCGGCCGATCTTGACCAGGGTGCGACCGAACCGTTCCGCTTTGTACGCGAGCATGCTGAGGAACGATGACCATCCGGCGTCGTGCACGGACTTGGCCAGCTTCGTGCGGGCCAGTCCCACAACCGACAGGTCCTCCACGGCGATCCCTTGGTTCTCGGAAATCAGCTTCGTGGAGAGCTGGTGGTGGAACTCACGGCGCGCGTCAGCGACCTTGGCGTGGGCGCGGGCGACCTTCAAGCGGGCCCTGGCCCGGTTCTTCGATCCCTTCTGCTTGCGGGACAGCTCCTGCTGGGCCTTCTTCAGCTTCTTCTCCGCACGCCGGAGGAAGCGCGGAGAGCCGATCTTCGTGCCGTCGGACAGGACCGCGAAGTGGGTGAGGCCGAGATCGATGCCGATGGTGCGGTCGGTCTCGGGCATCCGCGCTTGGTCGGCGGCGGGGTCGGTGTCGATGACGAAGGAGGCGAAGTACCGTCCGGCCGCGTCCTTGATGACGGTGACGGAGGTGGGGGCGGCGGGCAGGGTACGGGACCACTTCACCTTCACCGCGCCGATCTTCGGCAGGTTCAGACGGCCGGCGTCAGTGATGCTCCAGCGGGCGTTGGCCGTGAACCGGATCGACTGCCGGGCGTCCTTGCGTGACTTGAACCGGGGCGGGCCCAGTTTTGGCCCCTTCCGGGTGACCTTGAGCGAGGCGAAGAAGTTCCTGTAGGCGGCCTCAGCGTCCCGCAGAGACTGCTGGAGGACGACGGCCGACACCTCCCCCAGCCAGGCCCGTTCCGGAGTCCGTTTCGCTTCCGTGATCAGGCATGTGGACAGCTGCCCGGCCGTCGGGAACGGCTCCCCGGCCTTACGAGCGTCCTCGCGGGCACGCACCGCGTCGTTGAACACGACGCGTGCGCACCCGAACGCCCTGGCCAGCACGGCCTGCTGAGCGGCGCCGGGGTACAACCTGAAGGCGTACCGGAGCTGCATGACGATCACACTAGGCAAGTCGAACCCACGTCGTCACCGGGAACATGTGAACGATCCGTCACCGTCACGAAGCAGGGTCCGGCTCCGCCGGAACGAGACCGCGACGCTCCGCGTCGCAGCCACAGGATTCGCTTCACCCCCGGCCTGAAGGCCGGAGCACTGCGAATGATCTCCGGTAGCCGACGGGTGGGGCGAGGCGTAGTAACGGGCGTACACCTGCGGCCAGTTCGCGACGCACTCTGCCCCGCCAGCCGCCGAAGACCGCGGATCCGGTGTCCGTCTGGAGCATGTGCATGCTGAGCAGCGCCTCCCACATGGGGTCGGGAGCCTGCGCCAGCCTGATGCCCGCGAGATCGTCGTCGCTGAAGTGAATGCGTACCGCCATGTGAGCCATCCCCGTTCGGCACATCGTGCGTGCCCTCACATGGTCCGAGGATCTTCGGCTCTTGCCATCCTCAGATGTCATGGGGCTGTCCCCCTCCGGGCAGAGGGGGACAGCCCAAGTGGCCGTAGACCTGTCAGCAGGGCTCGACGGAGCTGACCTGGTCACGGACCGGAGACGCCAGGTCCAGCGCCTGGCCGTCCAGGATCACCTGGATCTCGTTCTCGTAGTCCGCGTCCCGGTACAGGCACCACGAGTCGCCGGAGATGTTCTTCACCGACCACACGTGGTCGTTGAGACCGCCCGCCAGCTGGCCGAGGTTGGACGCCCCGTCGGACAGCGAGTAGTGCGCGCCGCCGCCCTGCCCGTCGTGGTAGATGCAGAACTCGGACGGGTCGCAGGGCCAGGTGGCCGGGTCGCCGGCCGCCTGCGCGGACGTGGGAACCGCCAGCATGGCGAAGCTGCCGACGAGGGCTGCCAGGCCGAGGGAGAGACGACGCTTGCGAATGGAGCGCATGGACATGAGGTGCTTCCTTTCCCCGTTGTCGTGCGTACAGCGACCAGCCTGCGCTCCGTACACCCGCACCCGCACCCGGCTTCGATCTGGGTCGAATCGAACCCGGAGGAGTCATGGTCACGGTCACGACGCGGCGAGCCGCCACAGTGACGTGACCTCCGCGGCGCGTGCGGCGTGCAGAGGATCAGCGGTGTCCCTCGCTCGTGGGTGGCGGGGCCTGGTGTCGGTTCGGTCCAGCACGCGCAGGCCCGCCGCTTCGATGCCCGCGAGGAGTTCGCCGCGTGTCCTGAGTCCGAGGTGCTCGGCCAGGTCCGACAGGATGAGCCATCCTTCGCCGCCCGGTTCGAGACGGGCGGCGAGTCCGGCCAGGAAGTCGCGGAGCATGCCGCCGCCCGGGTCGTAGACGCCTTGCTCCACGGCGGAGGTGGGCCGGGCCGGGATCCAGGGCGGGTTGCAGACGACGAGGTCCGCGCGTCCGTCCGGGAAGAGGCGGGGGCCCACGATGTCGACGCGCCCGGTGAGGTCCAGTCGGCGGACGTTGTCGCGTGCGCAGGCCAGGGCGCGCGGGCTGATGTCGGTGGCCACGACGTGGTCGATCCCCCGGCGGGCGAGGACGGCCGCGAGCACTCCCGTCCCCGAGCCGAGGTCGAACGCCGTACGGCGGCCCGCGCGCCGGTCCGTGGGCGCGGGGAGCGGGGCCTGTGCGACAAGGTCGACGTATTCGCCCCTGACCGGGGAGAACACGCCGTAGTGCGGGTGGACGCGAGCGCCGAGGGCCGGTACCTCCACTCCCTTCGTCCGCCACTGGTGCGCTCCGGTCACGCCCAGCAGTTCGGTGAGCGAGACGGCCATCGGCCCGGACGGCGGGCCGTACGCCTCGGTGCACGCCTGGCGCACGTCGGGGGCTCTGCGCAGGTCCAGGCCGTAGTCGTCCGCCAGCAGAACGAGGAGCCTGCCCAGCACGCGGGCCCGGTGGCCGCGGGCACGGCGGTGCAGGTGGAAGGCGTCCGCCGGGCTGTCGCCTCGCAGGGGAGGCTTCCGGTCGATCCGGCGGCCCATCGCCTTCAGCAGCCGGCGGGCGTTGTGGAAGTCGCCGCGCCACAGCAGGGCGGTGCCTTCGCAGGCCAGACGGTGGGCGGTGGCGGCTGTCGTACGGTCGTCCGCGCCGACGACCCGGCCCGGCGGCGGGGTCGCGTTCTCGGAATGCCAGCGGGCGGAACAGGGGGTGTTCGTCTCGGTCCAGTGGATGGTGGACACCACGTACTCCTCGTGATCGTCGTGATCGAACGCGCGGGGGCACGAAGAGCACTTCGACGAGGAGCACGGCGAACGGCCCGTGCCGCGGCACGGGCTCGTGTGTCAGGGCAGGTGGGGCTACCGCTCCCGCGTCGAAGTGCGCGAGGAGGAGTCGAAGACAACCATGCCGACAACCATGCCGAGAGTCATGACCAGCCCTTTCAGACGATGACTGTCAGAGGATCGCACAGCCGCGGAGCAGCGGGGCAGGGCGGAGGTCCGCTGGGTGATGTGGCGTGTCCGACAAGAAACTTGACGGTCTCTCACTTTGCCCAACTGACAGCCCATCAACAGTATCCGTCCCTACGGTGCCGTGCTCATGACAGACACTTCAGAGGCAACCCCCACCCCGATCGGCCGCCGCACCGTGCTGATCGCCACCGGCGCCGCGGCCGCCTCCCTGGCCGTCACCGCCGCCGCGCCCGAAGCCCCCACAGCCGAGGCGGCCGGCACGGCCCCCGTCGCCGCCGCGGCCGTCTGCACCCTCACGAAGGAGATGACGGAGGGCCCCTACTACCTGGACGGACAGCTCGTCCGCGCCGACATCAGCGAGGACAAGACCGGCATCCCGCTGGAGCTCACCCTCACCGTCGTGGACGACGACACCTGCGCACCGCTGAACAGCGCCCTGGTGGAGATCTGGCACTGCGACGCCCTCGGCGAGTACTCCGGCTTCGTCGGCAACAACGGCCACAACGAGCCCGACAACGGCACCTTCCTGCGCGGCGGAGTGCTCACCGGGCCGGACGGCGTCGCCGAGATCACGACCGTGTACCCCGGCTGGTACCGCGGCCGGTGCGTCCACATCCACGTCAAGGTGCACACCGACGTCACGCTCACCGCCGACGGCTCCTTCACCGGCGGCCAGGAACTCCACACCGGTCAGCTCTTCTTCGACGAGACGACCACGACCCGGGTCGCCGCACTCGCCACCTACGCCGCCAACACCGTCCCGCGCACCACCCTCGCCCAGGACGGCATCTACGACGACGGAGGCGCCGCGTCCGGGCTGCTCACCCTGACCGCGCTGGGCACCTCGCCCTCCGCGGGGTACGCGGGTGCGCTGACCCTCGGGGTGGAGAGCAGCTGACCCCGACCGACCGGCAGAAGGCCGCGCCCGGCTCCCCGCCGGGCGCGGCCTCAGCCATGTGCGGGACTACTTCCCGGGGCACTCCTTCCACGCCAGGTGGTACACCGTGCTGATGTCGCCGTCCGTCGAGTCCATGGTCATGAAGCTGACCTTGCTCGACGAGGACGAGCCGAGGTTCACCCGCAGCTCGGTGTTGATGTTGAAGTTGCGCTGGACTCCGCAGGGCGCCCAGACCAGTTGGGCCCAGTCCGTCTCGTCGGTGGCCTGCCAGTTGTCGTTGAGGGGGCCGCTGTAGGCGTGGTTGCGGTACTGCGTGTTCGGCGAGCCCTGGAAGTAGTACGACGCTCTCTGCATGGCGTTCGAGCCGGACTGGAGGGCGGCGAAGCCGCGGTAGTCGGCGCTGGCGATGGCGTAGGTGAAGCCACCGGGGACGTGCACGACCAGGCTGAGCTGGCAGTTCTTGCGGAACGCCGTGGGGTCGGAGTTGCCGCCGACCTGGGCGAGGTAGTCGCTGTAGGTCACGGTGAAGGCGGTGTTGTCCTCGGAGACCGCGACGGCGGTGGTGCCCTGGGGGCAGCCGGAGCCGTTCACCGTGGCGACCTTGATGACGATCTTGTCCGGCGGCGGGTTCTCGAACGCCGGGGCCGCCTGCGCGGGCAACGCCGCAGTGAGCAGACCGGCCACTGCGCCGCCGCTCAGCAGGTATCTCAGGAGTGCACGTGCCATGGAGCTCTCCTCGGGGATGGGGGGTGGCTGCGCGCCCGACCCACACTCCACGGTTGAATCTTTGAAGAAACGGTGGGGTTTCTGTGAAGACCGGAGGCGTTGGAATCGTAGGAAGCCACCTGAGGGGTGGCCAGGGTGAACTCCAGCCATTTACAGCCGAGTTGGGCGATGCATCCCCAGGTCATTCACAGCCGCACATGCGGCTTCTCCTCAGCTGCACCCCTAATTTCCTTCACATGACGGGAAACGCAGCGCACGACTCAGAGCACAGCGAGCAACGACCCGGCACCCACCGGCGAGACCCGGGCATGCGGCGTCGCCGCGTCCTGATCGGCGGTGGCGGTGTCGCCGTGGCGGGCGGGCTGGCCGTCGCCGGGATCGCCTCGGCCGACACCACCACCGAGGAGAGCGAGGCGTCGACCACCGCCGCGACGGAGGCCGCCGCCTCCGCCAACGCCGGCGTCTGCGTCCTCAACGCCGAGGTCACCGAGGGTCCGTACTCCCTCGAAGGCGCCCTCGTACGGGAGGACATCCGGGAGGACAAGGAGGGCTTCGAGGTCCGGTACACCTTCACCGTCGTCGACACCGCGAACGACTGCGCGCCGCTCGCGGACGCCCTCGTCGAGATCTGGCACTGCGACCATCTCGGCGAGTACTCCGGCTTCGTCGGCGGCAACGGCCACCAGGAGGAGGACAACGGCACCTTCCTGCGCGGCGGCCAGATGACCGACGACAGCGGCCAGTGCGACATCACGTCCATCTGGCCGGGGCACTACGTCTCGCGCGCGGTGCACGTCCATATGCGGGTGCACACGGACGTCACGCTCACCGACGACTCGTACACAGGCGGCGAGATCGTTCACACCGGGCAGCTCTTCTTCGACCCGGACATCAACACGGAGATCCAGGCGACCTCGCCGTACTCGGAAAACACCACGCGGGAGACCCGGTTGGCGGACGACGGCATCTACGACGACGGGGGCGCGTCATCCGGTCTGCTGGCCCTGACGGCACTCGGTGACAGCGTGTCCGACGGCTACAAGGCGACCTTGACAGTAGGCGTCAGCACCGCCTGACACCCGTCGGTCAGGTGCTGACGGGCTGCCGCTCCTCGACGGACTCGGTCCCGGCCGCCTTCCCTTCCTTCAGGTGGGCGCGGATCGAGTACGTCAGGGCGGCGGCCCACAGCGCGTACAGGGCGACGTACACCGCCACGGCCGTCACCCCGGAGACCGTCAGCCAGTCGCTGTTCAGCAGGGTGCGGACGTTGGTGACGAGGATGACGCCGCCCACCGCGGAGCCCAGCACCCGGGGCGGCAGGATGCGCACCAGCCAGGCGGCGACCGGGGCGGCGACGAGGCCGCCGGCGAGGAAGGCGGCGACCCAGACGAAGTCGATGCCCTGCGAGCCGAGCGAGAACAGGAAGCCGAGACTCGCGGCGACCGCGACCAGGAACTCACTGGTGTCGATCGAGCCGATGACCTTGCGCGGCTCCATCCGGCCGGAGGCGAGCAGGGCGGGCGTCCCGACCGGGCCCCAGCCGCCACCGCCCGTCGCGTCCAGGAACCCGGCGACCAGGCCGAGCGGGGTCAGGAAGCGGCGGCGCAGCGGCAGGCCCACGCGGTCCTTGGGCAGGCCGCGGAAGGTGAAGCGGGACATGACGTACACGCCGAGGCCGAGCAGGATCAGGGACATCAGCGGTGCGGCCACGTCGGTGGACAGCTTCGACAGCACGGTCGCCCCGAGGAAGGCGCCGACCGCGCCGGGCACGCCGATCTTCCCGACGACCTTCCAGTCGACGTTCCCGAAGCGCCAGTGCGAGGCGCCGGACATCAGCGTCGTACCGATCTCGGCCAGATGGACGGTGGCGGACGCGGCGGCCGGATTCGTACCCAGCGCCAGCAGCAGCGTGGTCGAGGTCACCCCGTACGCCATGCCGAGGCTGCCGTCCACGAGCTGGGCCCCCAGGCCCGCGAGGGCGAGCAGTATCAGCGTGCGCATGCGGCCGGTCCCGTCTTTCCGAGGTTCCCTACCGGGTTGGTAGGGATGGACGGGACCAGACCCTAGGGCATCTGCCTGGGGGCGAGCTGTGGGTATCCGAGGTGTGGGACGGATGTCCGAGGCGTGGACCCCGGCCGGGCCGGGGCGTGGACCTCAGCCCAGCCGGATCACGTTCCAGGACAGCGGTTCCAGTACGGCGGTGAGGCGGCCGTCCGTCAGCGCCGTGCCCTCGACCGCGTGCGGGGCGACCCGCTCGGGGGCGTCGGCGGCGTTCCGGGCGTCCGGGTCGGCGTCCGCGAGGGCGCTGTGCTCCACGACCCGCGCCAGGTCGAGGCCGTTCAGGGCGACCTCCAGGGGCAGCGCCTCGGTGCGGCTGCGGTTGACCGCGAACACGGTGACCGTGCCGTCCTCGGCGCGCACGGCGGTGGCGTGCAGCAGGTCGGCCTCGCCGTACTTCTTCGTCTCGTACGTCGGGGAGGCCACGCGGACGTCCAGGACCTGGCCGCGGCCGTACCGCGAGGCCTGCGCGAAGGGGAAGAACGTCGTCTGCCGCCAGGCCGCGCCGCCCGGCTCGGTCATGATCGGGGCGATCACGTTGACCAGCTGGGCGAGGCAGGCGACGGTGACGCGGTCGGCGTGCCGCAGCAGCGCGATCAGGAGCGAGCCGAAGACGACCGCGTCCATGACGCTGTAGTTGTCCTCCAGCAGGCGGGGGGCCTCCGCCCAGTCCCGCTCACCGGAGTTCTCGATCTCGTGCCACTCCGAGATGTACCAGACGTTCCACTCGTCGAAGGAGAGGTTGATCTTCTTCTTCGACTTCAGCTTCGCGCCGATGTGGTCGGCGGTGGCGACCACGTTCTCGATGAAGGACTCCATGTCGACGGCGGAGGCCAGGAAGGAGTCGATGTCGCCGTTCTCGGGCTGGTAGTAGGCGTGCAGGGAGATGTGGTCGACGAGGTCGTACGTCTCCTCCAGGACCGTCGCCTCCCAGGCGGCGAAGGTCGGCATGGACTGGCTGGAGGAGCCGCAGGCGACGAGTTCGATGCCCGGATCGATCTGACGCATCGCGCGGGCGGTCTCGGCGGCGATCCGGCCGTACTCCTGGGCGGTCTTGTGGCCGGTCTGCCAGGGGCCGTCCATCTCGTTGCCGAGGCACCAGAGCTTGATGCCGAAGGGGTCCTTGTCGCCGTGCGCGGCACGGAGGTCGGACCGGGCCGTGCCGGCGGGGTGGTTGGCGTACTCCTGGAGTTCGAGGGCCTCGGCGACGCCCCGGGTACCGAGGTTGAGCGCCATCATGGGCTCGGCCTGGGGGCCGACCTTCTTCAGGAAGGCGATGTACTCGGAGAGGCCGAAGCGGTTGGTCTCGGTGGAGCGCCAGGCGAGGTCGAGGCGGCGGGGGCGGTCCTCGACGGGGCCGACGGAGTCCTCCCACTTGTAGCCCGAGACGAAGTTGCCGCCGGGGTAGCGGATGGCGGTGACGCCGAGTTCCCGGACCAGGTCCAGGACGTCGGTGCGGATGCCGTCCTCGTCGGCGGTGGGGTGGCCGGGCTCGAAGATGCCGGTGTAGACGCAGCGGCCGAGGTGTTCCACGAAGGAGCCGAACAGGCGGGGGTTGACCTCTCCGACGGTGAATGCGGGGTCGAGGGTGAAGCGGGCGGTGGTGCTCATGGGCGCCTTTCGGGGTGGGTGGTTCTTGTTGCGTTGGCGGGTGCGGGTTGGTGGGGGCTGGTCGCGCCCACGCGGCGGAGCCGCATGTCGGACACAGCCCCGCGCCCCTAAGCGGCGATTGGCCAGCCGTTGGCCGTCCAGTGCAGCTTGTTCAGTCCCAGCTTG
The DNA here is from genome assembly GCF_042800355.1 of Streptomyces sp. NPDC057623. Lineage (NCBI taxonomy): Bacteria > Bacillati > Actinomycetota > Actinomycetes > Kitasatosporales > Streptomycetaceae > Streptomyces > Streptomyces sp. NPDC057623. The sequence continues at coordinate 68,508 of NZ_JBHVGZ010000013.1, read as the reverse complement.
GGGGCGCCGTCGTCCTCAGCGTCGTCATAGTGGTACGCCAGCCAGTCCTGGCCGCGGTCTCGGTACACCGACTGGCCGCCCGTCCCGACGTACCGTCCATGTCCCTCCAGGAGCAGGTCGCCGCCGCCCTCCAGCAGCTGCTGGTCCAGTACGAGCCGAAGGCCAGCCACAGGTGGCCGTCGGCTCGGACGATCGCCGGGTCGATGGCGTTCCAGGAGTCGGTGGTCCCGGAGGTGAAGGCGGGGCCGTGGTCGGTCCAGGTGCCGGGGAGACCGGACGGGGACGCGGTCACGTCGATCGCCTCCTGGTTGACGAGCCAGGAGGAGACGACGGCGTAGTAGAGCCATTGACGCCCTCGCCTGCTGAAGAGCCGACGATTCCGGCCTGCACCACGTCGTAGCGCATCCGTGGGTTCCTGCTTCGACAGCCTCCGCCACGCAGGTTCGCGTGGTCTTACGTGGCCTCCACAGGCCTGACTTCCCGCCCGCCCGGCGGTAGGTCCGGCAAGTGTTCTGCCGGACAAGGCCACCTTGGCGATGGACCGGGCACGCACTTGGCGACTCCCGCCCTGTCGCGTCACTGTCCCGCCAGTCCCGTGTGGGCGACGCCCGCCACGATCTGCCGCTGGAAGAAGACGAACACGACGATCAGCGGCAGGCCCGCCATCAGGCCGCCGGCCATGAGCTGGGCCCACTGGATGCCGTAGGAGTTCATGACGGTCGCGATGCCGTTCGGCATGGTCATCAGGTCGGGGTTGTTGGTCACCATGTACGGCCACAGGAAGTTGTTCCACGACGCGATGAAGGTGAAGATGCCGACCGCCGAGAGGGACGGGCGGGCCAGCGGGACCACGATGGTGAAGAAGACGCGCCAGCGGCCCGCGCCGTCGATGAAGGCGGCCTCCTCCAGCTCGCGCGGGATGCCCTGGAAGAACTTGTAGAGGATGTAGACCATCGCGGCGGGCGCGCACTGCGGCAGGATCATGCCCCAGTACGTGTCGACCATCCCCATCTGCTGGACGGTGGTGAAGAGGGGGACCCCCAGGACCGCCGGGGAGATCATCAGGCCCGCCATGACGACCGCCATGAGGGCGCCCTTGCCGCGGAACTCGGTGCGGGCGAAGCCGTATCCGGCCAGTGCGCTCACCAGCAGGACGACGGACGTCACACAGACCGAGACGACCAGGGAGTTCACGAACCAGTCCGTGATGTTGCCCGTCTCGAAGAGGGCCTTCCACGCCTGGCCGGTCCAGTCCCGCGGCGGCCAGTGCGGGGGTACCTCCACCGCCTCGGTCTCCGACTTGAGGGACGTGAACAGGCCCCAGGCGAAGGGGGCGAGGAAGACGACCGAGACGGCCGTACCGAGGAGGGTGAGGATGATCTGGCTGGGGGTCCACGCCTTGCGGGGCTTCGTCGGAACGGCGGTGGTCATCGGGCGCCCTCCTCACGGTCGCGCAGCAGCCACATCCTCGCCAGGGCCACGGCGGCGATGAGCACGAAGAAGATGACGGAGATCGCGGAGGCGTAGCCCACGCGGTAGCTGGTGAAGCCCTCTTCGAGGGTGTACTGGACGAAGGTGCGGGTCGCGTTCTCCGGTCCGGGGCCGAAGTCCAGCATCACCACGGCCTGGTCGAAGACCTGGAGCGAGGCGAGGATCTGGAGCGCGATGACGAGGCCGGTGATGTTGCGGAGCATCGGCAGGGTGATGTGGAGCATGCGGTGCCAGGCGTTCGCCCCGTCCAGCTTCGCGGCCTCGTAGAGGTGGTCCGGGATGGACTGGAGCGCGGCCAGGAAGAGCAGGAAGCTGAAGCCGACCGTCCACCACAGCGTCATGATGACGATGGCGAGCATGGCGTACGACTTGTCGGTGAGCCACGGCGTCTCGATGCCGAAGACGTGGTTGATCATGCCCGTGCCGGGGTTGAACAGCCACTGCCAGAGGTTGCCCGCGACGGTGGAGGGCAGCAGGAACGGGGCGAAGAAGCAGAGCCGCCACAGCCATTTGCCGCGCTCGATGTGGTGGGCCAGCATCGCGAGGAGGAAGGCGATGACCGTGATGCAGGGCACCACCAGGAGCGTGAAGTACGCGCTGTGGCCGAGGGCGTCCCACATCAGCGGGTCCTGAAGGGCCTCGCGGTAGTTGTCGAGGCCGACGAAGTTCGCGCCGTCGCCGGAGATGTTGGCGTCCGTGAAGCTGAGGTAGACGCCGCGCAGCAGCGGCCAGATCACGAACAGCGCGAACAGGGCCAGGAAGGGGGCGACGAACCAGCCGCCGTGCTGGAAGCCCTGTTTGCGGCGGAGGGTGGCGCTGTCGGCGGCGGTCCTGGCGCGTGCGGGGGCGAGGGCGGGCTGAGCGCTGGTCGCCATCATGCGGCCGTGCCTCCTTGTGCGGCTGTCCTGCCGTCCATGGGGTTCTTCATGGCGAGCAGCTGGGCGAGCGCGCTCTTCATCCGGCGGGCGGCGACGTCCGGCTTCGCGGAGCCCACGGTCGAGGAGACGACGACGGGGCCGATGCGCTGGGCGAGGATGCCGGTGGAGCCCGCGAACCACACCTTCGGCTCGGTGGCCTGGTGGTCCATGGCCGAGACGTACTCGCTCTGCGGCTGGAGCTCTCGGTACGCGGCCGTGGACAGGGTGGGTGTGTAGGCGGGTATGTGACCGCCGGCCGCCCACTGCTGGGCGTGCGTGACCACGTACGCGGCGAGCCGGTGGGCGGCCGCGTTGGTGGCGCCGCCGCGGTCGGACTGGTGCGGCAGGACGAAGGCGTGCGACTCGGCGTGGGTGGCCTGCTCGCCGAAGACGGGCGGCAGCGGGGTCGCGCCGTAGTCGAGCTTCGCGCCGGAGAAGACGGGCACGGACCAGTTGCCCTCCCAGGCGAAGGGGGTCCCGTTGAGGAACTGTTCGGCGCCGACGGAGCCCAGGGCGGGGTCGGCGTATCCGTCGGTGATGTGGCGGCGCAGGAACTCCAGGACCCGCGTGGCCTTGTCGGTGTCAAAGGTGACCTCGGTGTTGGCGGCGTTGAACCAGGTGCCGCCGAGCTGGGTGTAGAAGGCGACGAAGAACCACCACTGGAAGTTCTGGTCGTTGCCCCACAGGCCGATGGTCTGGAGCCCCTTCCTGGTGGCCTTCCTGGCCTCCTTGAGCATGTCGAACCACTCGTCGGTCGACGTGACCGGCACGATCCGGCCGTCGTCGCCGAGCAGCCCCGCCTGCTTCAGGACGTCCTTGCGGTAGAAGCAGAGCTGGACGTGGATGTCGAGCGGGAGGGCGTAGAGCTTGCCGTCGATCACGCCGCGCTTCCACAGCGCGGGGTTGTAGTCCCGCTCCCGTACGCCGTACTCGGCGAGCAGTTCGACGTCCCAGGGATCCAGCAGCCGGCCCGGCGAGAAACCGGGGACCCGGCCCATGTGCATCACGCCGAGGTCGGGTGCGCGGTTGCCGGCGGCGGCCATGGCGAGCTTGGTGTAGAAGGGGTTGCCCCACTGGAGGGTCGAGTCCTTGACGTCGATGTCGGGTTCGGCCTCACGGAAGGCGTCCAGCATCGCGATCATGTTGGCGCCGTCGCCGCCGCTGAAGAGGTTCCAGTACCGCACCCTCGTACGCGCGTCGGAGGCGAGCGCGTCGGCGCCCGTGCCCAGTGCCGCGAAGCCGAAGCTGCCGGCCACCGCGAGTCCCCCGGCGGTGGCCAGAAGTTGCCTGCGATTCAGGCCAGGTAGTCCCATTCCCTGCCCTAACTATTCGAGATATCGAATTGTGCACGTAACTTCGAACGGGACCGTAGGCGGCAAGCGCTTTCTAGTCAATGGGTCCTGCATGAATTCCGAGAGGCGGAGGGCCGGGGGCGGGTGCCCCCTGCCGGCCGGGCTCCCGGCGGAACGGCGGTCGTTCCCGCTTGAACCACGGCGCCCGATCGCATGACGCGGACACGGGGGGCCGCGTAGGCTCGAACGGCCCGCCGAGCGGCGGGGGAAACAGGGGGTGCGATGGACATCGCGGGCGCGCGCAAGAGTGCGGCCCGGGTCGCTGCGGTGCTGCGGCCGAGGCTGTGGCGCTCTCGCTCCGCTTCCGGAATGCGCGACCTGGCCTCCGACCTGAGCGCCGCCCTGCGTGCCAGACCCCACCCCCCGGCCGACGTACGGGAGTTGTGCCGCGCGCTGTGCGCGGAGATGAGCGGGCGGCGCGGCGGACGGCCCGTCGAGCTGCGGTTCGAGCGGTTCCCCGACGAGATCGAAGTGACCGGGCTGTGGGTGGAGTTCCAGGACTTCGACCTGGTCATCGTCGAGGAGCGGGCCGAGGCGATGCAGCAACTGGTCATCCTCGGACATGAGTTGTGGCATCTGCACGCCGGGCACGGCCACCACCACACGGCCGGTACGGCCGCCGCGCACGCCCTCGCCGGCAGGCCCGGCTGGAAGGACGTCGCCCTCACGGTGGCCGCCCGCAACGGCTCCCGGGAGCGCGACGAGGCCGAGGCCGACGACTTCGGACACCGGCTGGCCGCCACGTTCCGGCCGCTGCTGTCCGGGCGGGGGGCGGACGCGCCGCTCGGGCCGGTGCAGCGTTCCCTGGGGTATCGCGGACGTCACAGCGGCGGGCGGGCGCGCGGGAGCGGGAGCGGGAAGGTGACGCGGTGACGCTCGCTGCCGGGCCGGCGACCGGGCTGGCTTGGGGCCCGGCCCGGCTGGCGTCGGACTCCTCGACGCTCTTCGGTGACGTCCAGATCTCCTTCTGGATCCCGACCGCCGCCCTCACCGCCGCCCTGGCGATCAAGCTGCCCAGCATCGTCAGGATGTGGCGGGACCCGCTGCTGCGCGCCGTCGGCGGCCTGCTGCTGTTCGCCTGCGCCGTGTTCGTCTTCGCCGCGCCGAGCACCATCGCCTGGACCAACCGCGTCACCGGAGTGCCGAACATCTCGGCGCCCTGGGTGTATTCGCTCATCACCGCGCTGTGCGCGTCGTGGCTGCTGCTGATCATCGCCTGGCGCAACGGCCTGGCCAACCGCTCGGCCGCGACGCGCCGCGCGACCCGCTGGGTCGTCTCCGTCTACGTGGGTGTGGTCATCGCGCTGTGGGTGCTGTTCGCGCTCGCCGACACCCCCGTGGAACGGCTGCGGGACCTGGACACGTACTACGCCACGACGCCCTTCATGCGCGAGCAGATCCTGCTCTACCTGCTCGCGCACACCGTGGCCTGCACGATCACGGCCCGGCTGATCTGGAACTGGATCCGCACCGACGGCCTGGACGCCTGGCTGCGCTGGGGCCTGCGCTTCCTGGGCGTCGGCTACGCGACGAACCTGCTCTTCGACGCGTCCAAGCTCACCGCCGTGTTCGCCCGCTGGACGGGGCACGACCTGGACTGGCTGAGCACCGACCTGGCACCGGCGGCGGCCTGTGTCTCCGCGTCCCTGGTCGCGGTGGGCTTCATCCTCCCGCACACGGGCCAGTACCTGCACGAGCACTGGCGGATCCGGCTGCGCCACCGGCGCCTGCGCACCCTGTCCGCGCTGATGCGGTCGGTGACCGGCGGACGTGAGCCCTTCACCCTGCGCGGCACCGCCGAACTGCGGCTGATCCGCCGGGAGACGTTCATCCGTGACGCGCTCCTCCAGGTGTCCCGGCACCTCGACGAGAACCTGCGCGGACGGTCCTACGACGCGGCCCTCGCCCTGGGCCGCGAGCCCGCCCGCGCGGAGGCCCTCGCCGCGACCGTGATGCTGCTGGACGCCATCGACACCAGGCAGCGCTCCCCGGAGGCCGACGCCTCCCCGTCGGGCCCCGACACCGCATACCTGCTGCGGGAGATCCAGGCCGTGTCCCGAGCCCTCCGTCACCCCGACGACATCGAGGCGGTACGCACCCGAGCGGCCGCCCCGGCAGAGAGTACCCGCGCATGAACGAACGCCCCGCCCCAGACGTCAGAACCGCCGTCGTCCTGGGGGGATCCCACTCCGGCATGCTCGCGGCCCGCGCGCTCGCCGGGTTCGCCGACCGCGTGGTCGTCGTCGACCGGGACGCGCTGCCCGCCGGGCCCGACCCCCGCAAGGGCCTGCCGCAGGCGCGGCACGCGCACATGCTGTGGTCGGGCGGGGCACGGGCCATCGAGGAACTGCTGCCGGGGGTCACCGAGGTGCTCCGGGAGGCCGGGGCACGCCGGCTGCCGGTCACCACGGACATGGTCGCCCTGTCGGCCTGGGGCTGGTTCCGGCGCTGGCCCGAGTCGCACCATGTGCTCCTGGCCGGCCGGGACCTGCTGGACGCGACGATCCGCGCGCAGGTCCTCGCCGACGAGCGGATCGAACTGGTCGAGCGGGCGGAGGCGGTCGGGCTGACCGGCACGGCCGCCGCCGTGACGGGCGTACGGGTCCGGACGGACGACGGCGCCGAACGCACCCTCCCCGCCTGTCTGGTCGTCGACGCCACCGGCCGCGGCTCCGGAGCACCCAAGTGGCTGACGGCGCTCGGGCTTCCCGCACCCGAGCGCCGCGAGGTCGACTCCGGCCTGGCGTACGCCAGTCGCCTCTACCTCGCCCCCGAGCACGCCCGGGACCACTTCCCGGTCGTCAACGTGCAGCCCGATCCGCGCGACGGCGGGCCGGGCCGGGCGGGCTTCCTGCTGCCGATCGAGAACGGCCGGTGGATCGTCACCCTCTCCGGCACCCGCGGCGGCGAACCGACGGCCGCACCCGAGGACTTCGTCCCCTTCGCCCGCGAGAAGCTGCGCCACCCGCTGATCGGTGAACTGCTGGAGAACGCCGAACCGCTGTCCGCGGTCTCCTGCACCCGCGCCACCGTCAACCGCCGCTTCTTCTACGAGCGGATGCCGGCCTGGCCGGACAACCTCGTCGTCCTCGGCGACGCGCTCGGCGCGTTCAACCCGGTCTACGGCCACGGTCTGGCGGTCGCCGCCCAAAGCGCCCTGATCCTGCGGGACTTGACACGACAGCACGGGCCGACGGCTCCCGGCCTGGCGCGCCGCGTCCAGCGGGCGATGGCCCGCCCGGTCGCCGCCGCCTGGGACATGGCCATCGGCCAGGACGTGTTCTACCCGGGCGCGACGGAGAGCGGCCCCACGGTGCGGGAACGGCTCGTGGCCGCGTACGTCGCCCGACTGATGCACACCGCCACCGGCAACGGACGCATCGCCCGCCGGGTGACGGACGTGACGTCGCTGGAGCGGGGTGCGGAGGCTCTGCTGGCCCCGTCCGTCCTGCTGGCCGCCGCGATCGGCCCGCTCAAACCGGGGTTGAGCGGGCCGCCGTTGACGGCGGAGGAGCGGAAGGCGGCGGGGTTGCGGTAGCGGCGGCGGGCCTTGCGTGGCCGAAGGGGCGCTCGCCCGCCGTCCGGCTGCCTCAGCCGGCGAACGCCGGCTGCGCGAGCCCCTTGCCCGCGCCCGGAACCACGAAGACCGAGCCCGACAGCGGAGGCGGCGAGGCGAGGCCCACGCGGGCCGTGGTGATGTACAGGTCGGTCAGGTCGGGTCCGGCGAAGGCGCACGCGGTGACGCGGGGCACCGGAAGCGGGACCACGCGGTCCAGCTCACCGGTCGGCGTGTACCGGCGTACCGCGGCGCCCTCCCACAGGGCCACCCACACACATCCCTCGGCGTCGACGGTGAGGCCGTCGGGGAACCCGGCGCCGTCCTCGATCCCGGCGAGCGGGCGGCGGTTCACGGCACGGCCGTCCACGAAGTCGAAGACGTCGACCCGCCGGGTCGGTGAGTCGATGTAGTACATGAGCCGCCCGTCGGGGCTCCAGCCGGTGCCGTTGCTCACCGTCACGTCGTCGAGGATCACCTCGAGGGCACCGTCACCGGTGATCCGGGACAGCGTGCCGCCTCCCTGGGCCTCGTCGTAGCGCATGGTGCCCGCCCACAGGGAGCCGTCGGGGGCGACGGCGGCGTCGTTGGCGCGGCGGCCGGGGACGGGCTCGTGGTGCAGCCAGCGGAAGGAGCCGTCCGGGTCCAGCAGTCCCACGCCGTCCCGGAGGTTCAGCACCAGGCCGCCGGCGGCGCGTGGCTTGACGGCGCCGATGTGATGCGGGGTCGTACGGACCGAGCTACGGCCCGAGGCGGGGTCGTAGGTGTGTATCCGCGACCTGAGGATGTCGATCCATATGAGCCGGCCGCTCGCCGGGTCCCAGGTCGGCCCCTCGCCGAGCTCCGCCTCGGCCCGCACGGCCACCTCGTAAGCGGTCGCCGTCATGCCACGCTCCGGTGCCCGAGGCGCTCCGACAGCTCGGCGGCTCCCTTGGCGGCGAGCTGCTCCAGCTCGACGCGCCGGTCGTCGCTCCAGCGGATCATGGGGACGGAGATGGAGAGGGCGGCGACCACCTGCCCGGTACGGTCCCGCACGGGCGCGGCCACGCACGACACGTCCGGGTTGGACTCCTGGCGTTCGACGGCGATCCCCCGCTGCCGGATCCCGGCGAGGGCCTCGCGCAGGGCGCCGGGGTCGGTGATGCTGTTGGGTGTCATGGCGATGAGCTGGGCGTCGTCGTCGATGCGGGAGGAGAGCTCCGGCTCGGAGAGGGAGGCCAGCAGCATCTTGCCGACGGACGTGCAGTGGGCGGGCAGCCGCCGCCCGGCGGCGGACACCATGCGCACCGCGTGCGTCGAGTCCACCTTGGCGATGTAGATGACGTCGGTGCCTTCGAGGATGGCCACGTGTACGGTCTCGTCACAGGTCTCGGCGACGGACCGGGCGACCTGCTGCCCCTCGGCCGCGAGGTCGAGCTGCTCGGCGTACCGGCTGCCGAGCTGGTACGGCCGTACGCCGAGGCGGTACCGTCCCGGCTGACCCGGCACCTGGACGATGTACGACCGGGCGGCGAGCGTGGTGACCAGCTCGTGCACGGTGGTGCGCGGCAGCTGGAGCTTGCGCACGATGTCGGGGGCGGACAGCGTGCCGTCCCCGTCGAGGAAGAGCTCGAGAATGTCGAGAGCCCGGGTCACGGCTGGTACGAGGCGTCCCACGTCCGGCATCCTCCCTTGGATGTCAGGCTGCGTTCGAAATTTCAACAGCCGATCGGAATAACGAACACAGGCTACTCAAATTGCGTTTGCCCCGGCAATGGCCTTGCGCGGACCGACTCGAAAGCTCCGCGGGCGACAGGCGCCCACCTCAGCTCCCGGGCGTCCCCGCGCTCACGAACGCCACGTCGAAGTCGGTCGTCCACTTCTCGCCGTCGGGTGACTGTTCCCAGCGGCCCTCGATGGTGTCGCCGTCGGGGCTGACGGTGGCGGTGAGGCGCTGGTGGAAGCCGGGGGCGGTGCGCCACTGGTGCCAGGTACGGTCGGTCATCGTGGCCCGGTAGACGCGGGCGACGCCGCGGCCGTCGGCGTAGAGGACGGTGAACTCGTCGGCGGTGTCGTCGTAGCCGATCATCGACACGGTGGGGAAGGGGGCGTTCGGGCCCCACTCCCCGGGGAGGGACGTCCCGGGGCCGACGTCCGTGCGCTGGACGAGGAAGGTGCCGCCCTCCAGCCAGGCGAACTCCGTCCGCAAGGGGCCGACGGTGCGGCCGGCGGCCCACAGGTCCCACTCGCCGACGAACGGGTCCAGCCGGCGCAGGGCGGGGTGGGGTGTCGGTTGCCGCATCGGGGTCTCCTCCTCGGACGAAGCAGCCGGAGCGCCGCCGGGTACGCCCACGCCAGTACACGGGGTTACTCCCCCTGTCAGACGTGCTCGCCGCCGGTGCCCGGCACGGTGTTGTCCATGCCTTCCACATCCTCTGCCTCTTCGCCTCCCTCTTCCACGTCATCCAGGAAACTGAGCCGTCCCGTCCGCCGGGCCGCCCTGGTCGTCCATGTGATCGCCTCCGCGGGCTGGCTCGGGCTCACCCTCGGGCTGCTCGCGCTCGCGGTCACCGCGGCCGGCACCGGGTCCGCGGTGACCGTGGAGGCGTCGGTGCGGGCGATGAAGCTGTTCGCCGACTGGCTGCTGCTGCCGGTCGCGTTCCTCACTCTGGCCAGCGGGCTGGTGCTGTCCCTGGGCACGCGGTGGGGGCTGGCTCGGCACCGCTGGGTGTACGTCAAGTTCTGGCTGACCCTCGCCACCATCACCGCCACGGCCTTCGCCCTGCGCCCCGGCCTGGGCTCCACCGTCGCCGCCGTCGCCGCGGGCGAGCCGCTGCCCGATGCCACCGGCCTGATGACGGGGCCGATCGTGTCGCTGTCCGCCTACGTCTTCATGACGGTGATCTCGGTCCTCAAGCCCTGGGGCCCGACCCGCCGGGGCCGCCGCCTGCGCGCCGAGTCCGCCCGGCCCACCCGGTCCGCACGGCAGAATGCCTGACCCGGCAAAGACGCCGCTTCACGCACAAGTACCGCACAGCAGGCAACCTCCACCGCCCCGGCGGCGACCAGCAGGTGAAGTCCCGTCCCCCACCAAGGGAGTTCACCATGCGCACCCGTCCAGCACGTCTCGGTGCGGTACTCGCCGCGGTCATCGCGTTGATCGCCGCGCCCGCCGTCACCGCGGCCCCCGCCCAGGCGGCCGATCAGTGGAGTCCGCCCGCCAACCTCGTCCAGCCCCTGGGCGAGGTCTGGAACCACGTCGAGTCGACCTACCCCGACCTGTACGGCTTCCGGAACTACGGCTGGGACCAGGTCATGGCCAACCGGGGCAGCGTCAACTACTGCGTCCGCTGGGAGTCCGACGCCCCGGTCAGCGCCGCCCTGCGCGACCAGATCCACGCCGCGCTGAAGAAGCAGTTCGCGAAGTGGATGGCCGCCATGGTCGAGAGCAACGGGACCGGCACCAACGCCTGGCCGTACACCAACGTGCCCGTCAACATCGTCGGCTGGGCCGTCAAGAACCGCTCCACCCTCCAGTGGACCGACAACTCCGTCGACATCTACACCGGCATGCTCGACGGTGGCGGCGCCCCTCAATGTGCCCCCGACTGCGGCCGCTTCTTCCACCAGGACGGCAACTACTCCAGGTGTCCGGGCGGCGCCGCCCGCCACTACGACCAGTCGCTCTGGCTGACCAAGGGCTTCCAGGGCGGCGCCGGCGGCGACTGGGGGCAGCGGGTCGGGCAGGAGTACTTCACCTCCGCGCTCGGCCAGGAGAACATCCACATATATCTGCACGAGGTCGGCCACACCTTCGGCCTCGACGACTTCTACGACTGGTCCCCGACCGGCCAGTGCTGCTTCCTCATGAAGGCGGGATCCGCGGCGCAGATCACCGACTTCGACAAATGGATGTTCCGGGACTTCTGGCGCCATCTGAAGAGCCGTTACGGCCTCTGAGTCACCACTGAGCCGCTACTGACGGGGGCTCTCGCCGAGGGCCCCCTTCAGCCTCTGCGCCCGCAGCACCAGCTCCAGTTCGAACCGGCGGTCCGGGTCGTCCATCTCGTCGCCCCACAGTTCGCGGATCTGACGGAGGCGGTACCGGACCGTCTGGGGGTGGACGCCAAGGCGCGCCGCCACCTCGGGCGCCCCTCCCCTGGTCTCCAGCCACGCCAGTAACGTCTCCGCCAGCCGCCGGCCGTGCGTGGGCCCGCAGTGCTCCAGCGGCGCCAGGCACCGCACCGCAAGGTCGTCGATCAGTTCCTCGGGCTGGAGCAGCACCAGCGCCTCGGTGTGCTCGGTACAGTACAGGACGTCGCCGGCCGGCAGCAGCCGTCGTTCCATCAGGCGTACGGCCGCCTCGGCCCAGCGCAGCGACTTCGCCGCGTCGGCCAGGGGGACCGGAGGCCCGATCGCGCCGGACCAGCCGGTCAGCGCACGGTGCAGCAGTTCGGGGCGGCCGCCGGCGTCCGGCTCGGGGACGACCATGCGCGGTTGCTCGTACTCCATGTCGAGCAGTACCCCCTGTCCCACGGCCGGTGCCATCGCCTCCCGCGCCGGGCGCAGCAACACGCCCACGGCGACCTTCTCGGGCAGCGGCCAGCCGATCCGGGCCGCCCGCTCCGTCAGGGCGTCCGCCGGATCGCCCCGGTGGTGTTCCGCCAACAACAGCTCCATCAGGCGGCGTTGGAGACGTAACCGCTCGCCCGCCTGGCGTGCGGCCGCCTCCGCGTAGCCGCGCACCGACTGGTCGACCAGGCCGTCCAGGTACTCGTAGCCCGCGTCCACCAGCTCGTACATCGCGGGCGGCGGGATCTCCACGCGCTGCCCGATCTCGGCGAAACGGCGCCAGGCCAGCCGTACGCCCATCCGGTAGATCGCCTGGAGCGAGTCCAGGGAGCGGCCGCCCAGGCCCTCACCCCGGCCGAAGTCCTGGAAGACACCGGGCGGGACGGTCGGGCGGCCCTCGGAGGTCTCCAGGTGCTGGACGAAGACCTCGATCGCGCGGCGGATGCCGACCAGGGCCATCGGCTCGCCCGACTCGTCCAGGACCAGGGGCAGATGCGGGTACTCACGGCGGATCTCGCACAGGATCTGCTCGGCGAGGGCCGGGGCGTCCGCCATCACCAGCTCCGCGAATCTGCGGACCTGGAAGCGGGGTACGTCCCGCCAGGCCGAGCGGGGGGCGACGGCGGGGGAGGTCGTGGCGGGAGGGGAGGGAGGGGAGGGGGTGGCGGAGGTCGCGGGAGTGGCGGCCACGGTCAACTCCCCTGGCCCGCTTGCTCGTAGGTGATCAAGGGGGTGTTCGGCTGGTCGGGCGTCGCTTCGAGCAGCGCGACGACGCCGAGCGCGGCACCCACCGCGAGTACGGCGGCGAGCGCGACGGTCAGCGCGGCGGCGAGCAGTCTGGACATCGCAGGGTCAGCCTCTCTGCATCCGGAGGTCGTCCCCACCCCGGTGGCGCCAGCCTGAACCCGACCCCTGCCTGTCGGCTTCAGTCTCGACAAGCAGGGGCGGCCCGTCAAGACATTGACACTCCGTCAAGGGGCGCCTACGGTTCCCGGCCCAAGAACGGCCAGGCAACGACCGTGCACCGAACGTGCAATCGACCACGCGTCAATCCCCAGGAGTGCCGGATGCGCCGTACAGCCTCACCACTCTCGTTGATCCTGCTCGGCCTCGGCACGTTTCTGCTGGTACTGGCGCCGATGCTCGCCTGGTACGTGGCCCCGCGTGCCGCCGTGAACCCCATCGACATCGACACCACCGCCGAGTACAAGGGCACCGGAAGTGTCTTCGACACGGACAAGATCGAGACCGTGCCGGACCAGGAAATCACCGTCACCCAGCGGGTGCGGGGCAATGTGGCGGAAAGTGAGCGCAGCGGCAACGCCGTCTGGGACGTGATCACCACCGTCGACACCGACAAGTCGCTGCCGGCCGCCGACCCGCACGACGCGCTGGACTTCACCCCGCACCGCTGGGTGATGGACCGGAAGACGACCCGGCCGGTGCACTGCTGCGAGGAGTCGCCGTACATCGAGGGCGAGGCGTATCTGAAGTTCCCGTTCGACGTGGAGAAGCGCTCCTACCAGTGGTGGGACAACACCGGCGGCACCACGATCACCCTGCGCTACGACGGCACCGAGAAGGTCCAGGGGTACACGGGATACCGGTTCACCGGCACGGTCGCGCCCCGCAAGGTCGGCACCCGGCTCGTCCCCGGCAGCCTCGTCGACGAGCCGGACCGCCCGCAGGTGCTGGCCGAGGAGTGGTACTCCAACCACGGCTTCGAACTCGTCGTGGATCAGGCCACGGGCCGGGTCGTCTACGCGCAGACCGGCCCGCGCCGCACCCTGCGGGCTCCCGGCGGCGACAAGGACGCGGCGGTGCTCCTGGACAGCGAGAAGATCGCGTTCACCACGGCCACGCAGAAGGAGGCCGTACGGCAGGCGAAGCGGGACAGCGGTCAGCTGCGGATGGTGGGCGAGACCTTGCCGGTCGGGGCTGCTGGGGCAGGATTCGCGCTTGCGGTGGTGGGTGCCGTTTTGGTGGCACGAGGACGTAAGCAGCCTGAATCTCCCGGTACGGTCGAGATGCCCCAGCCCTCGCTCACGATGTGACGTGACGTCAGCTCTAATTGAGCCCGAAATTGTCACGCCGGTGAGTAGCCGTGGCGAACCGCTGGGCGAAAACTGTCCACCCCCACCCGGACACAGCCTGTCCACAGCCCCCTCAAGACGATCGTAAGAAGCCCGAGAAGCCCCACTTTCCTCCCCACAGGAACCCAACCCTCCCTCCCCCCACGCCAGGTTCCGCACCCTGAGACGAGTTGGAGCACCCATGCCCCAGCACGTGCCCTCGCTGCGCGCCGATCTCCCCCCGGCGTCGCAGCACCACCCTCCGGCGCCTCCCCCACATCCGCGCCGAATCGCTTTTCTCGCCCACCGCGACCTGGGCAACGAGGCCGCCGGCGGCTCCGAGCTGCTGGTCGACCGGCTTGCCGACGGGCTGACCCGGCTCGGCCACCAGGTCACCCTGCTGTGCGGCGGCCCGGCCGCGTACCGCGACTACCGGGTCGTGTCGGCCGGTGGCTCCTACGGCCACTATCTGCGCGCCCGGTCCGCCTTCGCCCGTCAGGTCGGCGACTGCGACCTGCTGGTCGAGGTCTGCAACGGGATGCCGTACTTCGCCCCACTGTGGCATCGCGGGCCGACGTTGTGCCTGGTCAACCATGTGCACACCGATCTGTGGCAGATGCGGTTCGGCGGCGCGATGGCGCCTGCCGCCCGGCTCGGCCGAAGACTTGAGCACTGGGCGCTGACGGGGGCGCAGCGGCGGAGCCTGCTGGTCGCCGTGTCGCCGTCGACCGCGCACGCGCTGCGGGCGATCGGCGTCGAGCGGGAGCGTATCCGTGTCGTGCACAACGGGGTCGAGGAGCCTGGGCCCTTGGGTGAGCGTTCGCCGGAGCCGTTGTTCGTGGCTGTCGGGCGGCTCGTCGAGTACAAGCGGATCGATCTGCTGCTGCGGTTGTGGGAGCGGGTGCGGCCGGTCACCGGTGGGCGGCTGGTCATTGTCGGGGACGGGCCTGAACGGGAGCGGCTGGAGCGGCTCGCCGGGCCCGGTGTCGAGTTCACCGGACACGTCTCCGAGGCCGAGAAGCATCGGCTGCTGTGCGCGGCCTGGCTGCTCATGCACCCCTCTGCCGTGGAGGGGTGGGGGCTTGTCGTGACCGAGGCCGCCGCCCGGGAGACGCCGGCCATTGCCTTTGACGTGCCCGGACTGCGGGATTCCGTCGTGGACGGGGAGACCGGGGTGCTCGCCGCCGGTGAGTCGTCCTTTGCCGCTGCGTGGTGCACGCTCGCGTTGTCCGGGCATCGGCGGGAGTCGATGGGCAAGGCCGCGCGTGATCGTGCGGCGCGGTATCGGTGGGACCGGACTGTGCGGCAGTTTCTTGCGGTGGCCTCGGAGGCCGTGTGCCGTGATGCCTAAACGCCGTGTTGGTCAGATTGTCTCGCGGCTGCGGGACCGTCGTGGCTTGTCGCGCCCACGCGGCGGAGCCGCACATGTCACAGCCCCGCGCCCCTTGAGGGGCGCTCCAGAGCCCGGCGCCATGAAGGACCCCTCGTTTCGGCGGTCGCTGGCCCTCTTCCGCGCGTTCATGCGAGAAAGGGACGACCCCGAGGCCTGCTACTCGCTCCTCGCCCGTGACTCCGTCGACCAGGTCGAGGCCGCCGACGGTCCCGTCGCCGGGCGTACCGTCGTGGACGTAGGCGGTGGCAGCGGGTACTTCACCGAGGAGTTCCGGCGGCGAGGTGCGTATGCCTACCTCTTCGAGCCGGACACGGCGGAACTCGGTGCGAAGGCGCCCGAAGGGGCCGTCATCGCCGACGGATACTTGCTCCCCCTGCGGGACGGCGTCGCCGACGTCACCTTCTCCTCCAACGTGCTGGAGCATGTGGCCGATCCGCAGACGTTCCTGAGTGAGCTGGCGCGGGTGACGCGGCCCGGTGGGCTGGTCTACGTGTCCTTCACCAACTGGCTGTCCCCCTGGGGCGGCCATGAGTGGGCCCCCTGGCACTACTTCGGCGCCGAGCGGGCCCGCGCCCGTTACCGGCGCCGTACCGGACGGGCCGCCAAGCACACCCTCGGCGAGAACCTCTTCGCCGTGCACATCGGCCCCACCCTGCGGCAGGTCCGCGCCCGGGACGACGTGGAGATCGTCTCGGCGCGCTCCCGTTACTGGCCGTTCCTCGCGGAGGGCGTCGTGAAGGCGCCGGGACTGCGCGAGTTCGCCACCTGGAACCTCCTCCTCATCCTCAGGCGGTGTCCACCATGACGACGACCACGGTCCAGGCCCCTCCCCCGGCGGCGGTGCCCACCTCCGCGCCCGCCTCCGGTCCGCCGGAGGGGCCGCGGTCGCGGCGCTGGCTGCTGGGGTTCTGGGCCGTGGTGTTCGTGCTGTTGCTGGCGGTGCAGCCGGGGCGGCAGACGTTCGACACCAAGCTGGGTGTGACCGTCGACCCGGGGCAGTTCCTCGCCGACCTCGGGCAGTTGTGGCAGGACGAGGGCAGTTTCGGCGGGATCCAGAACCAGTACTCGGGCTATCTGTGGCCGATGCTGCCGTTCTACTGGCTGGCCGACGTCGTACGGCTGCCGGTGTGGCTGGCGGAGCGGCTGTGGCTGTCGCTGATCGTGTCGGTCGCCTTCTGGGGCGCGCTGCGGCTGGCCGAGCGGCTGCGCGTGGGAAGCGGGGGGTCGCGGCTGGTGGCGGCCGCCGCGTACGCGCTGTGGCCCGTCTTCACCATCGTCGTCGGATCCACGTCGGCTGCCGCGCTGCCCGGTGCGCTGCTGCCCTGGGTGCTGCTGCCGCTGACCGACGAGCGGTACGCCGCCCGGGTCGCCGCCCTGCGATCGGCCCTGGTCATCCCCTTCATGGGCGGCGTCAACGCCGCCTCCACGCTGGCCTCGCTGCTGCCCGTCGGGCTGTATCTGCTCTCCCGTCCGCCCGGGCCACGGCAGCGGAAGCTGATCGGATGGTGGGTGCCGGGTGTCCTCCTGGCGACCGCCTGGTGGGTGATCCCGCTCCTGCTGCTCGGGACGTACGGCGAGAACTTCCTTCCGTACGTGGAGAGTTCGCAGACCACCACCGAGACCATGTCGGCGACCGAGGCACTGCGCGGCGGCGGGAACTGGGTCGCCTACCTGCACTTCGGTGAGGCCTGGCTGCCGGCCGGATGGGCCGTCGCCTCGGCCGTCGTCGTGATCGTGTGCTCGGCGCTCGCGGCCGGACTGGGGCTGGCGGGACTGGCCCGGCGGGACATGCCGGAGCGGCGGTGGCTGGTGCTGACCGTGGTGACGGTCGCGCTGATCCTGCTCGCCGGGTACGGCGGGACGTTCGGCGGCCCCTTCCACGGGGTCGTGCAGGACTGGCTGAACGGCGGGCTCGTCCCCTTCCGGAACATCTACAAGTTCCAGCCGGGGCTCGCTCTGGCACTGGTGCTGGGGCTCGCCCATCTGGTGGGCGTGGCCGCCGAGGCGCGCGGCGCGCGCCGGGTGCGGGGGCGGCGGTTCGCTCCGCTGGTCGCGGCCGTGCTGATCCTGCCGGGGCTGATGTGGCCGTATCTCAACGGGTCCATCCTCAACCCGGGTTCCTTCACGGAGATCCCCAAGTACTGGCAGGCCACGGCCGACTGGATGGAGAAGTACTCCCCCGACGCCCGCGCCCTCGTCGTGCCCGCCACCGCGCACGGCATCTACACCTGGGGCTCCACCATCGACCAGCCCCTGGACGTCCTCGCCGACTCGCGCTGGGCGCAGCGGGACTACGTCCCCTTCGGCACGCCCGGCAACCGGCGTGCGATGGACGCCGTCGAGCAGGCGCTGACGGGTGGGGGTGAAGTGCCGGGGCTGGCCGACTACCTGAGCCGTGCGGGTGTCTACTACGTCGTCGTCCGCAACGACCTCGATCCCGACCAGATCGGCCAGGTGCCGACCACTACAGTGAAGCGGACCCTGGAGCAGTCCGGGTACGAGCGGGTGACGGGACTCGGGCCGATCATGACCGGAGGGACGATCGCCCCCGGGACCCCGCTCCAGGTGGAGGGGCTGTATCCGCGGCAGCGGGCGGTGGAGATCTACCAGCCGGTCGGCGCGGACGTGCCGCGTCCGCACCAGGCCGGGCTCCAGCCGGTCGCCGACACGGCCGTGGTGTCCGGCGGGCCGGAGGCGTTGCTGCCGCTGGCGTCCGAACTGCGCGGCCGGGCTGGCGTGTTGACCGGGGACAACCATCCCGGGCTCGGCTCACCGCAGGTGCAGGTGATCGGCGACGGGCTGCGGCGCGCGGACACCCGGTTCGGGCTGGTCAACGCCAACACGTCGTACACGTACACCCGCGACGAGCGCAACGCGCCCGGCGCCGCGCAGGACGCCGGGGAGAAACCGCACCAGATCCTGCCCACCACCGGCCTCGACCACCAGACGGTGGCCGAGCTGCGCGGCGCACGGTCGGTGACGGCCTCGTCGTACGGCAGCTGGCTGTTCCACCTCCCGCAGTTCGACCCGGTGAACGCCTTCGACGGCAATCCGGACACGGCGTGGACGGAGGGTTCGGAGGGCTCGCCCGAGGGCGAGTGGCTGCGGATCGGCTTCGCGGGCGGGTCGTACGACATGCCGTCCTCGTTCAAGGTGTCGCCGCTGCCGCAGGAGGGCGTGCGGGAGGCGCCGACGCGGGTGCGGGTGGAGACGGAGAAGGGGGCGGTGAGCTCCTTCCTGCGGCCCGACGGCTCGGCGCAGACGGTCAAGGCGCCTGCGGGCGCGACGAGTTGGATGAAGCTGACGATCCTGGACTCGGTGTCCCGGCGGGCCGGGCTGACCGGGGCGGGTTTCTCCGAGATCGACCTGCCGGACGTACAGGTGACCCGGCTGCTGCGGCTGCCCGCCGACGCCGGGAACACCGGTGCCGCCGCCGAGATCGTCTCCCTCTCCCGCACGGCCGACCCGGCCGGGCTGTCGGCCACGGGTACGGAGGCCGGGCTGCACCGGCGCTTCACGACGTCCACGGCCGGGACGTACGAGGTGCGGGCGAGCGCGGTGCCGGTGGCGGGCGAGGAACTGGACAAGTTGCTGTACAAGGTGGCGCCGGAGCAGCGGAACCGGATCGTCGCCACCGCCGACTCGACGGCACGGCTGGGCACGGGCCTGTCGCCGCGCAACCTCACCGACGGCGACCTGACCACGGCCTGGATCGCGGGCGACCGGCCCACGATCCACCTGCGCTGGCCCGGCAAGCAGGCGGTGGGAGAGGTCGTGCTGGCGCCCGCGGGCGGCCTGGCCACGCGTCCCACCGAGGTGCACATCAGCTCGCCGGACGGTGCGGTGATCGCCGGGGTCGACGAGAACGGCTGGGTCCGCTTCCCCGCCATCACGACCGACCGGCTGGACATCACGATCACGGCGACGGCCCCGCTGACCCTCTACAACCCGATGGTCGGCGAGGACCTGCAACTGCCGGTGGGCCTGACCGAGGCCTACGTTCCGGCCCTCGACCAGTACCGGACCCCGCAGCCGAAGGGCACCCGGCCGTTCACGCTGCCGTGCGGGGAGGGACCGGTCGTCGCGGTGGACGGGGAGCTGTACCGCACGAGCGTGCGCGGAACCGTACGGGACCTGATGGAACGGCGGCGCGTCGAGGTGACGCTCTGCCAGCGAGGCAGGGACGACGCCGAGTTGCGGCTCGGCTCCGGTGACCACCGGGTCGAGTCCGGGGACGCCGGGCCGCTCACGCTCACCGACGTGACCCTGACGCGCGGCACGGTCGACGAGGCCCCGACCGCCGGGCGTGAGCTGGGGATACGGGACTGGCTCGGCGACCGGCGCGCGGTGACGGTCGGGTCGGGGGCGGCGAGCTACCTGACCACGTACGAGAACTTCAACGACGGCTGGCACGCCACGCTGAACGGCAGGGAACTGACACCGGTACGGCTGGACGGCTGGCAGCAGGGCTGGCGGATCCCGGCGGGCGCCGGCGGCACGGTCGAGCTGTCGTACGAGCCCGCCGTGCTGTACGAGGGCGGGCTCATCGGCAGCGCGGTGGCGATCGCCCTGCTGGCCGGGCTGGCCCTGTGGCGGCGCCGGGCCCCGAACCCCGACGAGCCCCAGGCCGCTCCGCCCCTGCCGGGGCTGTGGCTCGGAACCGTGGCCGTGACGGTGGTGGCCGTCTTCGTCGCCGGGTGGTTCGCCCTGCTGGTGCCGGCCCTGGCGGTGGTGGCGTGGCGCAGGCACACGCTGCTGGTGCCGATCGCGTTCGCCGCCCTCGCCGGGGCGGGCGTCGCGGCGGCGACCGGAGCCGGGGAGCCGGTGGGTGCGGCGGCGGGCACCTTCGGTCCGGCGGCCCAACTGCTGGCGCTGATCGGGCTGTTCGCCGGTGTGGTGGCGGTGCGGGAGCCGGCGGGTGCGGCCGCGGGAGCGGGCGGTCCGGGCGATCCGGGCCGGGGAACCGGCGGTCCCGGCGCCACGGCCGTACCGCCACCGGTCGCCGGAGGCGGCCTCGCGGGTACGGTCGCACCGGAGGCGCCGACGCGGCCGTTGCCGCAGCGCCGGCGCGGGCGCAGTCCCCTCGGGACCGAGCCGCCCGGCCCGGCGGACCCCGGCCCGCGGCCCGAGTCGGGGCCGACGATCTCCGCACGCGGCCCCGGCGGCCCGGACCCGGATCCGCCGACCGCGCGCGTCCGCGGGTTCGGCAAGCCGAGGTTCCGGGCGAGCCGCCCCGACGGCCCGACCGGGCCCGGGGGCACGACGGCACCCGCGGACCCGCCGGAGCCCGAGGACACCCGCAGGGGGGACGCCACATGACCGCGCTCCAGCAGCCCCCGCGCGCCGACGGCCCCCCGCGGCCGCCGGTACGCGTCCCCTTCCCCGTCGTGGACGAGGTCGCCCGGCACTGCCTCCAGGAGGAGGAGCCGGAGACGGTGCACATCGAGGTGCATCTGCCGGGGCGGCTGGACGCGCCGCGGCTGCGGACGGCCTTCGGCCAGGCGCTGCTCCGGCATCCGCGCATCCTCATGCGGGAGGCGCCGGGACAGTGGTACCGGCGCCGGTACGAGTGGGAGCTGACGGCGGAGCCGGACGTGGAGGTGGTGGGCTTTCCGGCAGCGGGGCGGGACGCGTTGCGGGACGCGAGGACCCGGGCGCTGACACAGGCGCCGCCGCTGTCGCTGTCCCCGCCGATCCGGGTGGAGGCGGTGAAGGCGGCGGGGCCGGGGTCGGGGCGGATCGAGGGGAGCGAGGCCACCGACGCCGTGGGGGCACGGCCGCGCGGAGCCGACGGTGCGATGCCGCACCCGGCTCAGGGCACCGTTCTCTTCCTCACCATCAACCACACCGCCCTGGACGGCCCCGCCTGCCTCCGCGTCCTGGCCACCGCCGCCGAGCTCTACAGCGGCCGGGACAACTCCCCCGCGGCGCCTCCCGTACGGACGACGTCCGACCCGCCCCCGCCCGCCGAGGGCACGCCGTCCAACTGGTCCCAGCCCGCGCGGGTGGCGCCCGGCACCCCCGAACCCTCCCCGGGCAACGGCATGCTCGTCACCGAACTCCCCCTCCCCCACCGCCCCAAGGGCTCCCCCTACACGGTCAACGACCAGCTCATGGTCGCCACGGCCCTGACCATCGCGCACTGGAACCGGGAACACGGCGCCCGCCCCCGCCCACTGCGCATCACCATGCCCGTGGACGACCGCCCCCGCGACGCCACCATGCCCATCGGCAACGGCACCCGACTGGTCGAAGTCCCCTTCAGTCCGGCCGAGTTGGCGGCGCACGAACCCGCCGGCATGCCCGCCCTCCTCCACCGCACGGCGACCCGGACCCGCGCCCTGAAGTCCCTGCCCCGCCCCCAGCTCGGGCACGGCGCCTCGCTCCTCACCGCTCCCTGGGCCCCCGTCGCCGTCCGCGCCGCGCTCACCCGCGGCCTGCGCAGAGCCGCCGCGCCCTGGACCTCCACCACCCTCCTCAGCAACATCGGGCGTATCCCCTACCCCCTGGACTTCGGCGAGGAAGCCGGCCGCGCGCATGCCGTGTGGTTCTCGGCGCCCGCCCGGATGCCCCGCGGCCTCACCGTCACCACGGCCTCCACCGCGGGCCGCCTCCACCTCGCCCTGCGCTGGTCGCGCGCCCTGCTCAGCCACGGTGACGGCGCCCACCTGCGGGACCTGTTCGAGCACTACCTGCACACCACGGAGGTGGCCCCGTGACGACCTCCCCCGTGCGGCCGCGCGAACTGCGCGACTTCTACGAGGACCCCGCCGTCCCCGTCGCCTCCGGCACCCCGCGCAGCCGCCGCCAGGCCCGCATGCTCGCCGAGGCCCTGGGCCCGGCGGCCGCGGGCCGCACCCGCACGATCCTCGACATCGGCTGCGGCGACGGCACCGCCGCGGCCACCGCCGCCCCCTACCTGCCCGGCCACCGCGTCGTCGGCATCGACTGGTCCCAGGACGCGCTGCGACGGGCCCGCACCCGGATCCCGTACGCCGTGCGCGGTGAACTCACCGGCGGCGGGCTGCCGTTCCGAGCGGGCTCCGCCGACGCCGTGCTGTTCAGCGAGGTGATCGAGCATCTCGTCGACCCGGACGCCGCCCTGGACGAGATCCGCCGGGTGCTCCGCCCCGGCGGCCATCTGATGCTCTCCACGCCGAACCTGGCCGCCTGGTACAACCGCGGCCTGCTGCTGGCCGGGGTGCAGCCGGTCTTCTCGGAGGTCAGCCTGCGGGGCATCCACGGACGGCCGGGGCGGGAGGTCGTGGGGCATCTGCGGCTCTACACCGCCCGTGCGCTGCGGGAGTTCGTGGCCGCGTCCGGATTCGAGGTCGTACGGCTGGCGGGGGCGCCCTTTCACGGCGTACCGCGTCCGCTGCGCCCCCTCGACCGGCTGGCCTGCGCCAGAGCGCCGCTCGCGTCGATCCTGCTGCTGCACGCACGACGGACGTAGGGGGCGTGGACCATGTGGTGGGGAGTGGCCGCGGCTCTGCTGGCGAACACCCTGTACAGCCTCGGTTTCGTCCTGGAGAAACGGGCGCTCACCGCGTTGCCGCAGGTGAGCGTCCGGCAACCGGCCCGGCTGCTGCGGCTGGTGCTCGGCAGTCCGCTGTGGATCGGCGGCTCGCTCGCCCTCGCCGCCGGGTTCGGGGCGCAGCTCGTGGTCTACCGCACCCTGCCGATCGCCGCCGCGCAAGGGATCTTCGTCTCCGGGCTCGTCCTCCTCGTACTGTTCTCCGCCCGGCTGCTGGGCGAGGAGACCAGCGGGCGGGAACGGTACGCGCTCGGCGCGATCCTCGCCGCGCTGCTGATGGTGGTGCTGTCGCTCAAGGAAGGGCCCGACGGCGGGGAGACCGTCGGCCGGGCCGCCCCGTATCCGCTGATCCTGCTGGTGTGCGTGCCCTCCCTCGCGGCGGGCGTGTGGCTGTACAACTCCGCCGAGCGCAGGGCCCGGCACCGGCACCGGCTGCCGACGACCGGCGTGGAGTACGGCGTGGCGGTGGGGCTGCTCTACGGGGTCAGCTCGCTCGCCATCAAGGGGGTGTCGAGCCGGCTGACGGGGAGCGGGATCGGCGACGCCCTGCTGGGCCTGCTGCGCTCCCCGTACCCGTATCTCCTGCTCTTCACGGGGGCGTTCGGGCTGGTCATGTCGCAGGCCGCGCTGCAACGCTGCCGGGCCTCGCTGATCGTGCCGGTGTGCACGACGGTGACCAGCGTCTACACGGCCGTCCTCGGCACGCTGTCGTTCGGCGAGACGCTGCCCGAGGACCCGCTGCGGCTGACGCTGCGGGTCGCGGGTACGGCGCTCGCCGTCACCGTCCTGCTGTCGATGCCGAGACACGACCCGCCCGCCCCGCCGTCTTCTCCCCAACACCCCATCAGCGCCAAGGAGTTGACCCCACCATGAAGCCCGACGACCCGCTGCTCCAGATCCTGGCGTGTCCGCTGGACAAGGGCCCGCTGCACCTCGTCGTTCCGGACGGGCCGGAGCACGCGGAGGCGGCGGCCGAGGCCCTGTACAACCCGCGCCTGCACCGCCGTTACCCGATCGTGGACGGCATCCCGCAGCTGCTGCCGGCCTCCGGGGAGCAGGTCTCCGACGACGAACACGAGGAACTCCTCCAGCGGATGGCCCCATGACCCTGGCCGCGAGCATCGCCCCCGTCCTGCCCACCCGCCTGGTCGCCGCCGTCGCCCGGGCCGTGTACCCGCGCTTCGAGCCGGAGCTGGCCCGGCTGGCGGAGCTGTGCCCCGCCGGGTGCGGGACGGCCGTGGACGTCGGCGGATGGTACGGCCCCTGGACGCGGCGCCTGTCGCGCCGGGCCCGCCGGGTGGTGACCGTGGAACCGGTCCCGCACCTCGCGCGGCTGCTCGCGGCGACCGCTCCGCCCAACGTGCGGGTCGTACAGGCCGCCGCGGCCGAACGCCCCGGCGCGGCCCGGCTCTGGCTGCCGCCGCACGACGCGGGCGACCGGGGGGTGTCCTCCCTGGTCCGCCGCAACATCCACGCCACGGCGCTCCCGGTCAGCTGTGTCACCCTCGACGAACTCGGCCTCAAGGACGTCGGGTTCGTCAAGGTCGACGTGGACGGCAGCGAGCTCGCGGTGCTGCGCGGCGCGACGGCCATCCTGGCGCGTGACCGGCCCGCCCTCTTCATCGAGCTGGAGTCCCGCATCCAGCCGATCGGGCCGGTGGTGACGTATCTGTCGCTGCTCGGCTACGACGGCTGGGTGCTGCCCGGCCGCGACTGGGTGCCCCTGAGCCGCTTCCCGCTGGAGACCCACCAGGCGGAGACCTCGTACGTCGTCACCCAGGGCCTGCTGCGCCGGGTCCTGCCCTTCCGCGGCCCGCGGTACGTCAATTCGGTCCTCTTTCTCCCCGACGGCCGCCGCCCGGTCGGCGACGATGGATCGCATGCCCTCCGGAAAGCACCCCGCTAGCCCCTTCACCCCCCTCGACTTCCAGCTGGTGCTGCTGCGCCGCATGGCCGACCACAACCCGGACCTCGTCGAGGACGCCCGCCACCGACTGGGCGTCTCGGTCCCCGACATGCGCGAGGCGAACAAACGCTGGCAGGCGATGATCCGCTCCCCCCGGGCCCGCGGGGCCGCCTCCCGCTACCGCTCGGTGCTCGGCGCCCCCGAGTCCGTCCTCACCCGCAGGATCGGCGACCTGGACTGCGAGGCCCGGCTGTGGCCGGTCCCGCTCTGGCCCGACCTGCGCTTCGAGGTGCTGCTCGCTCCGAACGGCGCGGTGTGGAACGAGTGGCTCGTCCGTGCCCCGGGAGCCGCGGGCCCGGCCCTGCGCACCCTGTCCGACCTCGCCCCCTGGTCCTGCACGGTCGACGAGGCCGCCCGCGCCTTCGCCCCCGCCCGCCCGCTGGAGGGGACGGCGCCGACGCGGTGGGGGCTCGGGTTCACGGCGCCGGACGAGGCGGGGGTGCGGCGGCAGGTGGTGGCCGAGTTCACGTGGGGGTTGCTGCAGCGGGTGGCGGTCAGCGGCTAGCCGCCGTCACGATCGCCTCGACCACGCGCGGCACGGACGCCGTGTGCAACGAGAGGAACAGATTCGGCTCGACCAGCTCCAGCTCCATCACCCGCGGCTCCCCGTCCTCCCCGTCGACGAGGTCCACGCGCGCGTACAGCAGCTCCGGAGCCTGCGGTACGGCGGCCAGGGCGCGTTCGGCGACGGTGAGTTCGGCCGGGGTCGGGGTCCAGGGCTCCAGGCCGGGGTGGGCGACCTTGCGCTCGTCGTAGGGCGTCCCGGGCGCGAGGACGGCGCCCTTGCGGCTGGCGTGCAGCAGGCGGCCGCCGTAGAACTGAAGCGCCCGTTCGCCGCTGACGTCGATGCCCCGCACATAGGGCTGCACCATCGCGGTGAACCCTTCCGCGTGCATCCGCGCGAGCTGCCGTACGGCCGTGTCGTGCTCGTCGGGCGTGTAGCGGGCGGCGAACCGCGCGCCCGCGCCCGAGGTGGGCTTCACGACGTACTCGTGGTCGAGGGGCAGGCCGTCGGCACCGTCACCGGGGGCGAGGTAGCGGGTGGGCACGACCGGCACCCCGGCGGCGGCGAGCTCGCCGAGGTACCGCTTGTCGGCGTTCCACCGCACCACCTCGGCCGGGTTCGCGAGCCGGGTGACCTTGCCGCACCGCTGCGCCCACGCCAGGAACTCGGCCGCCCGCCAGCTGTAGTCCCAGGTGGAGCGGATCACGGCGAGGTCGTAGCCGCCCCAGTCGGCCCGCTCGTCGTCCCAGTACACGCTGTCCGCCTCGGCCCCGGCCTCCCGCAACGCCCTGACCAGCACGGGCAGGTCGCTGTCGACGCTGACCTCGGGGCCGGGACGGCAGGTCACGAGGGCTATTCGGGGCACGGTGGGCTCCTTCGGGCGGAACGGGCGGGCGGATCGCAGGTTAACAAGCGCTTCCGGAACCGGGACAGGCCGCTTGACCTTCACCTTCGGTGAAGCCCCAGCATCGGTGCGAGGAACCGGCGAGGGGCGGGAGGAGACCGGGATGCGCGAGGACATGCTGACGATCGGGGCCTTCGCGAAGGCCTGCCGGCTGTCACCGAAGGCACTGCGGTTGTACGACGAGCTGGAACTGCTGAGGCCCAGCCGGGTCGACCCGGACACCGGGTACCGGTACTACGCCGTCGCGCAGCTGGAGCAGGCGCGGCTGGTGGCGTGGCTGCGCCGGCTGGGCATGCCGCTGGCCCGGATCCGTCAGGTGTGCGCACGGCGACCGGCCGACGCCGCCGACGAGATCCGCGCCTACTGGGCGCAGGTGGAGGCGGAGACGGCCGCGCGGCGGGACCTCGCCGAGTTCCTCGTCGGACACATGTCGGCGACACCGAGGAAGGACACCACCATGCTGGAACTGCGCTACTGCGCGCACTCGGACCGGGGCCTGGTCCGCCCCTCCAACCAGGACACCGCCTACGCGGGCACCCGGCTGCTCGCCGTGGCCGACGGCTGCGGGCCGACGGGCGGGCCCGCGAGCCGCGGGGCGGTGGAGGCGCTGCGCTTCCTGGAGGCGGCGGAGGTCGGTGCGGACAACGTGCTGAACCTCCTGGAGGACGCGGTGCGGGACGCGGCGGACGCGGTCCGGGACGCGGCCGACGGCACGGCGGAGGTGGGTACGACCCTGACGGCCCTGTTGTGGACGGGCTCCCGGCTGGCCCTGGTGCACATCGGCGACTCCCGCGCCTATCTGCTGCGCGACGGCGCCCTCCTGCGCATCACGGACGACCAC
This sequence comes from Streptomyces sp. NPDC057623, assembly GCF_042800355.1. NCBI lineage: Bacteria > Bacillati > Actinomycetota > Actinomycetes > Kitasatosporales > Streptomycetaceae > Streptomyces > Streptomyces sp. NPDC057623. The sequence goes on along the minus strand of NZ_JBHVGZ010000013.1, from coordinate 41,426 downwards.
ACGGTGGTCCAGTCGATGATCGACGAGGGCCGGCTGACCCCGGAGGAGGCCACGACCCATCCCCAGCGCGCCCTGCTCCTGAAGTGCCTCTCCCCCGCCACGTCCGAGCCCCCGGACCTGCGCCTCCGGGACGCCGAGCCCGGCGACCGCTACCTGCTCTGCTCCGACGGCCTCACCTCCGTCGTCCCGGACGCCCGCATCCGGCGCCTCCTCACCTCCGCCCCGGCCCCGGACGCCGCCGTCCACGCCCTGATCGGCGCGGCGAACGAGGCGGGCGGGCCGGACAACGTCAGTTGTGTGGTCGCGGACGTGGTGGAGGGCGCCGCCTGACCTCGGGCCGTCACCCGCGGGGGCCGAGGGGGCCGACCCCCGGGGCCCCTACGGCTCTCGCTCGCCCTCCGGCTCCCAGTCCAGCAGCCGCACCTTCGCGACCGTACGGACGTGACGCCGCATGGCCGCCGCCGCCTGGCCGGGGTGGCCCGCCTCGATCGCGTCGAGGATGGCCTGGTGCTGGGCCAGGGAGCGGGTGGGGCGGTGCGGCTGGCGGAGGGACTCGGTGCGGCTCTCGGCGATCTGGTCGGCGATGGAGCGCATGAACTCGGCGAGGATGCTGCTGTGGGCGGCGGCGGTGACCGCGGCGTGAAAGAGGCGGTCGCCCTCCACTCCGTGTCCGTCCTCCCCGATCTCCCGCGCCATGTGCGCGAGGGCCGACCGCATCGCCGCGAGGTCCTCCTCCGTGCGGCGCTCCGCGGCCAGTTCGGCGAGTTTCGTCTCCAGCGCCTCACGGGCCTCCAGGACGTCGGGGAGGCGTCGGCGGCGCTCCACCATCCGCTCCACCGGCTCCACGTCGAGGCTGTCCCGCACGAGGTATGTGCCGCCCCCGTGCCGCACCTCCACCAGGCCCTGCACCTCCAGGACCACGATCGCCTGCTTCACGGAGGCCCTGCTGACCCCCAGCCGCTGGGCGAGGTCGCGCTCGGTCGGCAGCCGGTCCCCGGCGCCGAGGCCGCCCTCGGCGACATACGCGCGCAGCCGGTCGAGCACCTGCTCGTAGAGGCGCTGCTTGGTCATGGGGCGCAGGGCGTCGTCGGTCACGGGTCCCCCTCTCGCCGGGAGAGTAACACCGGGGCCGGTCACTGGACTGGTGGCTGAGCCAATTTCCGCGCACCCCCTTGACGTGCCCCCGCCGTGCGCCCACGCTGTCCAGCCAGCAGACCAGATTGGCTCAGCCACTCAACCACCGCCGACCGTCCTCACAACCGCCCCGGGACCCAGAGACGGGAGCCCGTATGTCCCCCGAACTCATCTCGATCCTCGTCCTCGCCGTGGTGTTCGTCATCGCCACCACCCGCTCGATCAACATGGGCGCGCTCGCCTTCGCCGCCGCCTTCGGGGTCGGCACCCTCATCGCCGACCTCGACGCGGACGGCATCTTCGCCGGCTTCCCCGGCGACCTCTTCGTCGTCCTCGTCGGCGTCACCTACCTCTTCGCGATCGCCCGCTCCAACGGCACCACCGACTGGCTGGTGCACGCCTCGATCCGGCTCGTACGGGGCCGGGTGGCGCTCATCCCCTGGGTGATGTTCGCCATCACCGGCGCACTCACCGCCATCGGCGCCGTGAGCCCGGCCGCGGTGGCGATCGTCGCGCCGATCGCCCTGAGCTTCGCCGCCCGCTACGGGATCAGCCCGCTGCTGATGGGCGCCATGGTCGTGCACGGCGCGCAGGCCGGCGGCTTCTCGCCGATCAGCATCTACGGCTCGATCGTCAACGGCATCGTGGAGCGGGAGAAGCTGCCGGGGAACGAGGTGTCGCTGTTCCTGGCGTCGCTAGTCGTCAACCTCGTCATCGCGGCGGTTGTGTTCGTGGTGTGTGGAGGGCTCGGGCTGTGGCGCCAGGGTTCCGTGACAACGGGCGCAGGTGACACCCCCCAGGGGCGCGGGGAACTGCGCGACCAGCCACAAACGGGCGGCACCAAACAGACAACAGATCCAGGCTCCACCCTCACTCGTCCCGCCCCCACCCCCACGGACCTCGCCGCCACCCACCTCACCCCCGCCCGCGTCGCCACCCTCACCTCCCTCGTCGCCCTCGTCATCGCCGTCCTCGCCTTCGACCTGGACGCCGGTCTGACCGCGATCACCCTCGCCGTCCTGCTGAGCACCGCCTGGCCGGAGGACAGCCGCAAGGCGGTCGGCGAGATCGCCTGGCCGACGGTGCTGCTGATCTGCGGTGTGCTCACCTACGTCGGCGTCCTGGACGAGATGGGCACCATCACCTGGGCCGGCGAGGGCGTCGGCGGCATCGGCGTACCGCTGCTGGCCGCCGTACTGCTCTGCTACATCGGCGCGCTCGTCTCGGCGTTCGCCTCGTCCGTCGGCATCATGGGCGCGCTCATCCCGCTGGCCGTGCCGTTCCTGACGCAGGGCGAGATCGGGGCCGTCGGCATGGTGGCCGCGCTCGCGGTGTCGGCGACGGTCGTGGACGTGAGCCCGTTCTCCACGAACGGCGCGCTGGTGCTGGCCGCGGCGCCGGACGTGGACCGTGAGCGTTTCTTCCGGCAGCTGATGGTGTACGGAGGGATCGTGGTGGCGGCGGTCCCCGCGGTGGTGTGGCTGGTGCTGGTCGTGCCGGGCTGGGGGTAGGCCGGGGGCGACGACAACAGTCGGTGTCCGTCGGCCGGTTGAGCGGAACCGTTGAACAGAACAGTTGAGTCGAGCACTTAAGGAGTACGACGCGTGTCCTCTCTCTTCCCGGCCCTGACGGACGCTCCGGCGGAGCGAGCCGCCCTGCGGTTCGGCGACCGCTCCCTGACGTACGGCGAGCTCGGCGCCGCCTCCGGTGCCCTCGCGGCGCGGATCGGCGGGGCGGGCAGAGTGGCCGTCTGGGCGACCCCGGCGCTGGAGACCGCCGTGGCGGTACTGGCGGCGCTGGAGGCCGGTGTCGCCGCCGTACCGCTCAACCCGAAGTCCGGGGAGAAGGAGCTCGGGCACATCCTGTCCGACTGCGCGCCGTCGGCGGTGCTGGCCGCCCCGGGCGACGAACTGCCCGCCGCTCTCGGCGACCTGGAGCGCGTCGACGTCGACACGCGGGCCACCGCCCCCGGCTCGCGCCCCGCCCCGCCCGCCTCCGACGAGGACCCCGCCCTGATCGTCTACACCTCCGGCACCACCGGCCCGCCCAAGGGAGCCGTGATCCCGCGCCGGGCGGTCGCGCACACCCTGGACGCGCTCGCCGACGCCTGGCGGTGGACCGGCGAGGACGTACTCGTGCACGGCCTGCCCCTGTTCCACGTCCACGGCCTGGTCCTCGGCATCCTCGGCCCGCTGCGCCGCGGCGGATCCGTACGGCACCTCGGCAGGTTCAGCACGGAGGGGGTCGCGCGCGAGCTGGACGACGGCGCGACCATGGTGTTCGGCGTGCCGACCATGTACCACCGCATCGCCCAGGCCCTCCCCGGGGACCCGGGGCTGGCGCAGGCGCTGGTCAAGGCCCGCCTTCTCGTCTCGGGCTCGGCCGCGCTGCCCGTGCACGACCACGAGCGGATCACGGCCGCGACCGGGCAGCGGGTCGTCGAGCGGTACGGCATGACGGAGACCCTGATGAACACGAGCGTCCGCGCGGACGGCGAGCCGCGGGCCGGCACGGTCGGTGTCCCGCTGCCCGGCGTGGAGCTGCGGCTGGTGGAGGAGGACGGGACGCCGCTGCCGTCGTACGACGGCGAGACGGTGGGCGAGATCCAGGTGCGCGGGCCGAACCTGTTCACCGAGTACCTGAACCGCCCCGACGCGACGACCGCGGCCTTCACGCAGGACGGCTGGTTCCGGACCGGCGACATGGCGGTGCGCGACCCCGACGGGTACGTCCGGATCGTCGGCCGCAAGGCGACCGACCTGATCAAGAGCGGGGGGTACAAGATCGGAGCGGGCGAGATCGAGAACGCGCTCCTCGAACACGCGGGGGTGCGGGAGGCGGCCGTCACCGGTGAACCGGACGCGGACCTGGGCGAGCGGATCGTGGCGTGGATCGTCCCGGCGGATCCCCAGGCACCGCCGTCCGCCGAGGAACTGGCGGCCCACGTCGCCGCCCGGCTGGCCCCGCACAAGCGCCCGCGCAGGGTCCACCACCTCGACGCCCTCCCCCGCAACGACATGGGGAAGATCATGAAGCGGGCGCTGACCCATGACTGAGCGGCGCCTGTCGGCACGGGAGGCCATCGGGCGGATCGCCGACGACGCCACGTTCACGGAACTCCCCCACCCGGCCCGGGAGTCCGGGCCGGACGGCCCCCTCGGCTGGCAGGGCTACGACGCCTCGCACGCGCGTGCCGCCGAGCGCACCGGCGAGCAGGAGTCGGTCGTCTGCGGCACCGCGAGCGTGGCCGGCACGCGGGCCGTGCTGCTGGTGTTCGAGTTCGGTTTCCTGGGCGGCTCGCTCGGCGAACGCACCGGGGACCGGCTGGAGTCGGCGTACGCCTACGCCCGCGCCCACCGGCTCCCGGTCGTCCCCGTGGTCGCCACGGGCGGCAGCCGGATGCAGGAAGGCATGCTCGCCCTGACCCAACTCCAGCGCGTGGCACGCCAGTCGGTCCTCACCCGGGAGGCCGGCCTGCCCCAGATCGCGGTCCTGCGCGACCCGACGACCGGCGGCGGCTGGGCCACCCTCGGTGCGGGCGCCGACGTCGTCCTCGCCCTCCCCGGCGCCCAGGTCGGCTTCGCGGGCTCCCGGGTCCGCCCGCCGGACGCGGATCCGGCGGCGTACACGGCGCAGGCGCAGGTGGCGGCGGGGGCGGCGGACGCGGTCGTCGGGCCGCAGGAGCTGCGGGAGGTGCTGGGGCGGTGGCTGGGCCTGCTGGCCGGTCCGGCCGCCGGGGAGGCGCCGGTGCCCCACGCCCTGGGCGCGCGGGACCTCCCCGCCACCGGCTGGGACGCGGTCCGGCGGGCCCGCGACCCGCGACGCCCCCGCGCCGGGCACTACCTGGACGCCTGCTTCGCCCACCGCGTCACGATCAGCGGCGACCGCTGCGGCGGCGCCGACCCCGACGGCATGCTCTGCGGGTTCGGCGCGCACGAGGGCCGCACGGTCGCCTACGCCGCCCAGACCGGCACCGCCACCCGCCCGGCGGGCTACCGCACCGCCGCCCGGCTGATCCGCCTCGCGGACCGGCTCGGCATCCCGGTGCTGACCCTGGTGGACACGCCGGGTGCCGCCAACGACGCGGCGGCGGAACGGCAGGGGGTGGGCGCGGCGATCGCGGACCTGTTCGGGGCGGTGGCCGGGGCTCGCGTCCCGATCACCACGCTGGTCGTCGGCGAGGGCGGCTCGGGCGGGGCACTGGCCCTGGCGGCGCCCGGCAACACCTGGGCCACGCCGGACAGCTACTTCTCCGTCATCGCGCCGGACCTGGCGGCGGCGATCCTCAAGCGCGGGCCGCAGGAGGTGGAGGCGACGGCGGACCAGCTGCGGATCCGGCCGCAGGACCTGGTGGAGCTGGGGGTGATCCGGGGAGTCGTCGACGGGCCGGGCGGGAGCGCGTCCTAGGCCGTGTCCGCAACGTCCCGTCAACGTCCCGTCGTCCCCCGGGTGGGGTCCGGCACGCTCCGCGAATCCCGCACACCCGAACCCGGGACATCCTCAAGCACCGTCCGTAACAATGGAGTTCGTCGAGGTCACACACCACGGGGGAGCGAGCGGCGCCATGGACGGGTTGATGGAGTTCGAGACCGACGGCGGCGCGCGCGTCGTCGTGGAGGGCGTCGACGACGAGTCCGGCGCCCGGCTTGTGTCGCGCGGTGACGGCCCAGCCCGGGCGGCCCGCACCTTCGAGAGCGCGCTGGACGGGGTCCGCGCGGCGGCGGACTCCGCGTTGCGGGTCTTCCGCGACGGGTCGCTCAAGCCGGACACCGTGGAACTCGAATTCGGCGTGAAACTCACCGCGGAGGCCGGGGCGGTGATCGCCAAGGGGTCGACGGAGGGGCACCTGGTGGTGAAGCTCAGCTGGTCACCCGACCGGGCACCGGCGGATCAGGAGCCCGCCGACCGGTCATGAGCGACGCTGCCTGGCACGCCCGGATCGTCTGCGGGAACGAGGTGGGCGCGGGCTTTCTGGTCTCACCGCGCCGCGTGGTGACCTGCGCCCATGTCGTGCGGTGGAGCGGCACGTCGGCAGTGACGGTGACCTTCCCCAACAGCAGGGAGTTCAGTGCGCTGCCGGCCACCGTGGCCGTCCACGGCGGCTGGTCGGGCGGCGCGGCCGACCCCGGCGACCTGGCCGTCCTGGAGCTGGAGCGCGAAGTGCCGCTGGCGCCCGCCCAGTTCGCGCCGCCCGGCACCGAGCTGGGCGACCCCGCCCCCACCCTGGTGGCGTACGGCTTCCCCAGGGGGTACGACGAGGGCATGCTCGCCCGGTACCAGGCCGTGCCCGGCGCGCTGGTCTCGGACGAGTGGCGCCAGCTGGAGGCCGTGACGGCCCACGGGCAGCCCCTGGCCGCCGGGTTCAGCGGCGCGGCGGTGACGCTCGCGGACGGCCGGGTGGTCGGCATGGTGTCGACCGTCGCGAGCGCGCGGGACGTCAGGGTCGGCCGGATGCTGCCGACCCAGGTCATGGCCCGGCACTGCCCCGAACTGGGCGAGCTGGTGCCCACCCCCGACCACCACCCCGACGCCGTACGACGGCTGTACTCCCTGGTGCGCCGGGCGGTGGCGCAGGAGCTGGACTGCGACGCGAACCGGCTGTACGTCGACGCCGTCGGCCCCTTCGGCCCGCCGCTTCCAGGCACCGGATTCACCTCGCTGGGCGCGGCCGCCGGGTATGTGCAGTGGGAGGTGCCCGGCGCGGAGGCGGTGACCCGGTTCGCCGAGCGGCTCCAGGAACTGCTGGACCCGCCGTCCCCCCGGCCTCCCGTGGCCGCCGCCGTCCCGCCGTGGTCGCCGATCCTGGTCGAGATCGAGCACAGCGGCGCCGGCCCCGACCAGGTCACCGTCGAGGTGTCCGCCTACCGCGAGGGGCAGCGCCGACGGGTGGGCGCGCAGCGCCTGGCGCGCGGTGCCGTCCGGGAGTACGTCCAGCGGCACATCGACGACGCCTTCACCCAACTCGCGCCCGACGCCGAGGAGTTGATCACGTTCGTACTCCCTCGTGAGTGGCTGAACGAGCCGGTGGCGCGCTGGGAGTGCGGCGCGGCGGACTCCACCCCGCTGGGCTGCGCCTATCCTCTCGTCGTCGTGGACCGGTCCCGGCTCCGCAGTGGGCAGCTGCGCCACCAGCTCGCCAAGAAGTGGCACAGGCTGGACGTGCGTGCCCGGACGCAGCTGCACCGCGTGGACTGCGGCTCCCCGGAGCGCCCGCCGAGCCTGCGCAAGCGGCTGCGCGACGCCGACGCCGACCTGGCCGGCTTCTCCTTCCCGCCCACCGCGGCGCGCCCGCACTTCGAGGCCGGCCTCAACACCCCGGTGCCGGTGCTGCTGTGGCCGCGCACGGGCTGCGCCGACGCCCAGCACGAGGGCCCCTGCTCCGGCGCCGCGTTCCTCGACGCGCTCAGCGAGTCGGTCGCCGGGGTCGCGCCCACCGAACTGCCCCGCCGTGTCCGGGAGTTGCGCGAGACCGCGGACGCCGACGACGATCCGGAACGGCACTGGGCGCAGGACGTCCAGCTCCTGTGGGACGACCCACGCTGCTTCCCCGAACCCGCCGCCAGCCTGCACTCCCCGGTCGCCTGAGCCGCCGTACCCCACGGAGAAGAGACCCATGCCCCTGTGGCCCGTCTACACCGGCACCAACGAGCCGCACGACGGCATCACCCTGCTGCCGCCGCCCCCGCCCTGGCGGGCCTTCAACGGCGGTCCGGTGCTCGGTCCGCCGGAGGAGACCGCCGACGCCGACGCCGTCTCCCCGGACCGTACCCACCGCGCCGAGACGTACCGGGCCACGGCGCAGACCGTCCAACTGGTCAACGCCGCCCTCTACCTGAGGCGGCCCCTGCTCGTGACGGGCCCGCCCGGCACCGGCAAGTCCTCCCTGGTGTACGCGGTCGCGCGCGAGCTGGGGCTCGGCCCGGTCCTGCGCTGGAACATCACCAGCCGCAGCACACTCCACGACGGCCTCTACCAGTACGACCCACTGTCCCGGCTGTACGCGGCCAGGAACGCGTCCGCGGCGGAGGCCGGCATCGAGGACCATCTGCGCCTCGGCCCGCTCGGCACCGCCCTCCTCCCCTACGCCCGCCCGCGCGCCCTCCTCATCGACGAGATCGACAAGAGCGACCTCGATCTGCCCAACGACCTGCTGAACGTGCTGGAGGAGGGCCAGTACGAGATCCCCGAGCTGATCCGCACCGCCCGCGACGCCCCCACCGCCGACGTGATGATCGACGGCACCGACCAGCGGGTGGCGGTGGAGGGGGGCCGGGTCCGCTGCCGGACCTTCCCGTTCGTCGTCCTCACCAGCAACGGCGAGCGCGAGTTCCCGCCCGCCTTCCTGCGCCGCTGTGTCACGCTGCGCCTGCGGCAGCCCGACGACCGTCATCTCGCCGACATCGTCCGCGCCCACTTCGACGGGGAGCCCGACGCCTACGCACAGACCCTGATCAGCCGGTTCCTGACCCGGGTGGGCGGCGGCGACCTGGCCACCGACCAGCTCCTCAACGCGATCTACCTGGCCCGCTCCTCCGGCCTGGACGTCGAATCCCTGGACGAGCTGGCCGAGCAGCTGATGCCGTACCTGAGTGAGGCGTCGCCGACCGATGCCTTCTGAGAGCGCCGGTCGGCGCCCGCCGCTGGTCCGCCTGGCCGACGTGCTGGCCGAGGCGGCCGGCGGGGTGCGCCCGACCCCGCTCGAACTGGCCGAACTCCTGTGGCTGGCCCGCCACATGGAGCCCGGGGAGCCGGCCCCGGAAGCCGCCGCCGAGGAGACGCCCGCCCCTGACGCCCCCGCGACGACACCGCCTCCCGCGCCTGAGCGGCCGCACGACGGCGTTACGCCGTCACCCCGGCCCACGCGCGTGGAGCCCCCGCGTGCCCCGCTCCACCTCCCGGCCCCGCGGGGACCGGCCCCGGCCGCGCCCCCCGTCCCGCACTCCACCCTCCTGGCCCCCGCGCCCCCGATGCTGCGCCACCCCCTGGCCCTGCAGCGCTCCCTGCGCCCGCTCAAACGCCGTACCGACGCGCCCGACCGCCTCGAACTGGACGAGCGGGCCACCGCCGACCGCATCGCCCGGCTGGGCGCCGCCCCCGAGTGGTGGCTGCCCGTGCTGCGCCCGGCGCGGGAGCGCTGGCTGCGGCTGAACCTGGTGTACGACGCGGGCCCCACGATGGCGGTGTGGCGCCCTTTGATCCGTGAACTGCACACGGCGCTCGCCCAGTCCGGCATCTTCCGCACGGTCACGGTCCACCGCGCCGACCCCGACGGCGGCGTGCGCCCCGGCACCCCGGCGCCCACCGACGGACGCACGGTCACCCTGCTGGTCAGCGACTGCATGGGCCCGCAGTGGCGGCAGGGCCCGGCCGGCCCGGGCTGGTTCGGCACGCTGCGCCGCTGGGCGCACCGGATGCCGCTGGCCGTCGTGCAGCCCCTGCCGGAGCACCTGTGGCGGGACACGGCCCTACCCGCCTCCCCCGGCCGGCTGTCGGCACCGCATCCGGCGGCGCCCTCGGCCTCGCTGGCGTTCGTGCCGTACGACGGGCCGGATGCCGCGCCCGAGGGTGCGGTCGCGCTGCCCGTGCTGGAGCCGGGCCCGGACTGGCTGGCGAACTGGGCCTCGCTGGTCGCGGCGCCGGGCGGCCGGGAGTTCCCCGGCGCCGCGGCCCTGCTGAACGGACCGCGGCCAGGCGACCGCGACGACCGTACGGACCTCACCGGCCTGTCCCCCGAGGAGCTGGTCCTGCGCTTTCGCGCGACGGCCTCCCCGGCGGCGTTCCGGCTGGCCGGCCATCTCGCGCTGGGCCGCCCGGACCTGCCGGTCATGCGCCTGGTCCACGCCGGGCTCGAACCGCACCCGCGCCCCCAGCACCTCGCCGAGGTCATCCTCAGCGGCATGCTCACGGGCGTGCCCGGCCCGCCCGGTTCGTACGCCTTCCGGGACGGGGTGCGGGAGCTGCTGCTGCGCAGCCTGCCGCGGACGGCACGCGAGCGGACGACGGAACTGCTGGCCCACGTGGGCGGGTTGATCGACGAGCGGGCCGGCACGGCACCGGGCGAGTTCCGCGCGTCGACACCGGCGGCGTCGGGTACGGCGACCGTGGTGGACGCCGAGCCGTTCGCCACGGTGCGTCCGGAGAGTGTGCGGGCGCTGGGCGGAGGCGGACGGGCGCCGGTTCCGGGACCGGGCTCCGGGCCGGGGTCTCCTCAGGAACCCGCGCCGAGGTTCGTGGGCGGCCGCTACCGGCTGCTGGAGAAGCTGGCGCCGCACTCGGAACAGTGGCGGGCCCAGGACACGGAAGCGGACCGGATCGTGACCGTGCGGCTGCTCAAGCCGATCACGACTCCCGACTGGCGGGCCGCGTTCCACCGGGGCGCACAGGTGCTCCGAGACGTCGACGACCGCCATGTGGCGACCGTGCACGACTTCGGGTTCGACGCGGAGTCGGCCTACCTCGTCACGGAGTACCTGGACGGCACCGACCTCAACTCCCTCGTGGCGGGCAGCGGTTACGACCTCCCGGCGCCCCTGCTGATGTCCGTCGCCGCCCAGCTCACCCAGGCCGTCATGGCCCTGCACGACGCCGGTGTCGCCCACGGCGGCCTGGCCATGTCGCGGGTCGTCCTGCTGCCCGACGGAACGCTCAAGCTCGCCCCGACGGGGCGGCCCTCGGGGGCGATCGCCGAGGACCGACAGGCGCTCGGCTCCCTCCTGTTCGAGCTGGCGGCGGGCTCGTCCCCTCCGAAGGGGGCCGGGATCCAGCCGCACCGACTGGTCCATCTGCCGCTCGCCCTCCAGCAACCGTTCGCGGACGCGCTCACCGCACTCATGTCCGCGAACCGCGCGAGGCAGGGCCTGGACCGGCTCGTCGAGCTGAGCCTGTCCCCACTGCCCTATGAGTCGTACGACCGGCGCAGCTACCACGTTCTGGGCCCCCTGCGGGCCGAGCTCTCGGACCGCCCCCGCCATCTGCCGCCGGACTGCGCCGCCATGCTCGCCATGCTGCTGTTCAAGCACGGCCGCGCGGTGACCCACGACGAACTCAGGGCCGGGGTGTGGGACCCGGACGACCGGCCGGCGAACACCGAGGGCGAGCTGAGCAGGATGGCCTCCCGGCTGCGGATCTCGCTGGGCTCCGGCGCGCTGGCCTCGCACTCCGGCGGCCGCTACGCCCTGCACACCAGCGTGGACTACGTGGACATCGTCCACTGCGACGAACTGGTCCGCCGGGCCGACGAGGCCCGCGCGGCCGGATCCTTCGCCGACGCCCGGGCCCTGGTCACCGAGGCGCTGGGCCTCTGGAGCGACGACGACGTCCTCGCGGACGTCCCCGGACCCGCCGCTCGCACCGCCCGCACCCGCCTCCAGCAGCTCCGCCTCGGCCTGCTGCGCGCCCGCGCCGAACTCGACCTGGAAATCGGCGAGTTCGAGCGGGCCGCCACCGACCTCACGGAGCTGCTGCGGCTCCACCCCTCCCGTGAGGACTTCCGCCGCCTGTACCTCATCGCCCTGCGCCGCCAGGGACGCGTCGAGGAAGCCGTGGAGGTGTACGAGGAGTACGAGGTGTCCGGCGGGCAGAACCCCGAACTGCTGTCCTTGGGGCGGGAGTTGCGTGACGAGTTCGAGGATGCCTCGAACGGCTCGGCGGACGGCACCCCGTACGAGGAGCTGTCCGACGCGGCCACCGACACCGACACCGCCTACGGCTTCGCCGCCGCCCCCTACGAGCTGCCGGAGGGCTTCATCCTTCCGGAGGACGGCCACCCGAGGCCCCGGGAAGAGCTGTCCGAGAACGTCCCGCACCCCCAGGACCACTCACCGGACAACCTGTTCCACCTCGAGGACACGCTGTCGGCCGAGCAGGTCGAGGACGCCTACGACGAGCCCCCGCCGGACCTCGAACCCGAGGAGGAGCCGGACACCGACCAGCGTGACTGCGTCGGCTTCGAGTTCGTGGACGGTCCGCCGACCGACGAGGCACGCGCCGAGCTCCGCCGCCTGGTCATGATCCTGGTAGAGGCGAGCGGTTTCGTCCCGGGCGAGTACCTGCTGAGGGACACGGACCGGGGCTTCACGCTGCTGCTGCGGCCGTACCTGGACGGAGCCCCCCTCTTCCGGGCGACGGTGGCCGGGCTGCCGGAACTGCTGGGCCGCCTGGAGGGCCGGCGTCTTCGGGTCGACTTCTGGGAGGCGCGGTTCGGGCCGGGCGAGGGCGAGGTGCACAGCGACCGGCCCGACACCGGGGCGGTCACGGCCGCGCTGAACGTGTCCGGGCTCCAGGCGGTCATCGCCGTCTCGGAGTTCTGGCACTTCGTGGAAGTCTCGGAGAGCTCCCTCGGCGCGGACCGGTTCACACAGCTCGGCGACGCCACGGGGTGGTACACCACCGTTCACCCCACCGAGATGCCCGACCCGTCCGCCGCGACCGTGCTGATCGACATGACCGACATGCTGCGCAGTCCGGCCTTCGCCCGCACATCCGAGCCCGCTCCGTCGGCCGGCCCGGCGGTGGCCGGCCCCTTCCCCATGCCGTCCGACGGACAGATCCCCCTCCCCGGAGGCGAGAGCGAGATCGTCGTCTCTCTGCCCGGCGGCGAGCTGGTCCCCGCGGACTACGCGGTCGTCCGCTCGGCACCCGAGCACGTCCGCGCGACGTGGCACTACTTCGAGGTCGACCCGACGGAGCGTCGCCTCGCCCCCGAGGACGTTCCCGGCGTCGAGGTGAGGTGGCGCGTCCGCGACCCCGTGACGGCCGCGAGCACTCCGGACCTGGACCTGCCGGAACTGCTCACCGGCACGCTGCTCGGCGCGCGGGGCTCGTACGGCAACGAGCTCACGCGAGCCCTGGGCGACAGGCACGTGCCCGGCTACCTCGTGCACTGGTCCCTGCCGACCGTGTTCCGGACCGCCGCCGCCCGCACCCTCGCGCACTGGACGCGCCCCGCCGGTTCCTCCAGATCCTCAGCCTCTCCGTCGGACCTGATCGTCCGCGCCGAGTGCGTGCTGATCGGCTTCGACGGAGTGCTGACCCGGCTGTACACGGCGGACGAGGAGAGGCAGGTCCTGCGGGACGTCGCCCGTCTGATCCTGGAGGAGCGTGATCCAGAGGACGCCCTGTCCGGGCGCCCGCTGCTGGAGGGGGAGGGTCCGGTCCGGCCGCTGGAGGGGTACGCCAACTCCCTCGACCTGCTGCGGGCGTTCGCGGGTCACGAACTGGCCGAGGAGCTGCGCGGCTGGGTCGACCGGCACGACGTGCTGGCGGCCAGTACCGCGCGCCCCGTCCCCTCGTCCAGCCAGTTGGTCAACGCCCTGCACGCGGGCGGGGCCCGCCCTGCCGTGGTGACCGACCGGGCGGGGCCGGCCGTCGTGAAGCACCTGGAGTGGCGCGGGCTGACCTCCCACGTGCCCGGCGGGGTGCACGGCCGCGGCGCGGATCTCACCCGCCTCATGCCGGACCCGTATGTCCTCCAGCAGGCTCTCGACGGGCTCGGTGCGCGCGCCGCCGACTGCGTGCTGATCGGGTCCACCGTTGCCGAACAGCTCGCCGCCCGTGCCGCCGGTGTGCGGTTCATCGGCTTCTGCCCGAACGAACAGACCCGGACGCGGCTGCGCGCGACGGACGACGACGTGCTCCTCGTCTCCAGCCTCCGCCCGCTGCTCACGGCCGCCCGGTACCGATGAGCCGCGCGGGGACGAACCGGCGTCTCGCGAGCGACCCGCACCAGGGATGACAGACAAACCCCCATTCAGCCGCACCCCACCCGGCCCCCTCCAAAAGGCGCCCCCCACTACACAGACCGCACCATCGATGTCAAGGAGCCCCGCCGTGCGGCGGCCCCGCAATCACGACCCACATCCCAAGCGAGGCCCGCCACCCACCCGGCGGACCCATGGTCTGCGTTTTCGGGAGGACCCCCCATGACCGCCACGCTGGAGCAGCTCCGCCGCTGCCACTTCGCCGTCGACCTGGGGGCGGCCAGGACGCGCGTCTACGTGAAGGGCGCCGGCCTCGTCGTCGACCAGCCCTCCGCCGCCGCCGTCAACACCCGCACCGGCGCTCTCATCGCGGTCGGCGAGTTCGCGGAGAGGATGACCGGCCGCACCCCGGACTACATCCGCGTCGTACGGCCCGTCTCCGGCGGCACCGTCGTCGACATCGAGATGGCGCAGCGGATGCTGCGGCACCTGCTCGGCGACAAGATGCGCCGCGCCCTGCGCCGCAAGCCCTTCCTGCGCGCCGCCGTCTGCACCCCGCACGACGCCGACCCGCTCGCCCAGCGCGCCGCCATCGAGACCCTCGTCGGCCTCGGGGCCCGGCGGGTCGAACTCGTCGACACCCTCATCGCCGCCGCGGTCGGGTGCGGTCTGCCCGTCGAGCAGCCCGAGGCCAGCATGATCATGGTGTGCGGGGCGGCCGCGACCGAGGTCGCCGTGCTCTCCCTGGGCGCCATCGTCACCGCCGAACGCATCCGTGTCGGCGGCGAGGCCGTGGACCACGCGATCGTGCAGCATCTGCGGCACCAGCACGAGCTGATGCTGCCCAGCCAGAACGTACGCCCGCTCCAGCTCGCCCTGTCCGGGAACGGGCTCACGCCGCAGGGCCCGTCCTCCACGGAGATCCACGGCCGCGACGTCTGCACCGGCCTCGCCCGTTCCGTCCAGGTCGACACCGCCGCCGTACGGGACGCCATCCAGACCCCGCTCACCGCCGTCCTCGACAGCATCGGCAAGGTGCTGCGCGACTGCCCGCCCGACCTGGTGGCCGACCTCGCCGACCGCGGGATCATGATGGTCGGCGGCAGCGCGCTGCTGCCCGGCTTCGACGAGATGCTGCGCCAGGCGACCAGCATGCCCGTCCACATCGCCGAGCGCCCCGACGTCTGCGCGGTGCAGGGCCTCGGCACCATGCTGGAGGGCAAGATCGAGCCCATGGAACTGGACCCGGCCACCTGAGCCGGGCGCCCGGTCCCCCGACGTCTAGTACGGCAGAATCCGCCCCGAGGGCGTGCGCCGGTCGATCTCGCCCCTGGTGTCGCGGGGAGCGGCGGGCCGGCGGGTGACACGAACGCGAACGTGGGTCTGGCGGTTCATGGCGCCCTCCTCGTATCTCGGGTCCGTTGCGACCAGCCTTCTCTCCGCAACCTTTCGGCACATCGTGCCCACGGAGGCACTTGTCATGCCTCTGCGGGAGGAGCGGATGGGTGCGCGGCTAGTTCCCCGGGATGAGTACGCCCCTGAGAGCACGGCTCCGACCGGAAGGTCACCGGCTCGGGCTGGCCCCGGCCCGGCAACAGGCGCACGCTCGTCAGTAGGGCCCTCAACCGTACGGGAGTGATCTCGATGGCGGACAAGAAGACGGCAGACAAGAACAAGAACTGGACCGTCCAGATCCACATCACCGAGGACGGCGACGACACCCGCGCCGAGGCCGTGCTGACCACCCAGGACATGTCGCAGGACCCCTCGACCGTCACCGGCCGGGGCGTGGCCCACCGCAATCCGATCGACCGGCCCATCCCCGAGATCGGCGACGAACTCGCCGCCAGCCGCGCCCTGGAGGACCTGGCGATCAGACTCCACGACATCGCGTCGGACGACATCGTGGAACTGGCCGGCCCGGTCGACCAGGGCGGCAGCCGGGCGTGGGAGAGGCCTTAGGTCGTGTCCGCAAAGTCCCGTCGTCCGCCCGGAGGGCGGGCCC
>NZ_JBHVGZ010000013.1:0-25579 GCF_042800355.1 Streptomyces sp. NPDC057623 | reverse complement strand
GGTGGCGGGTTGGGGGGGGGGGGGCTTTTTTTCCCCCCCACGACCTAGGACCGGTACGGGCCCGGACCGTCCACCCAGCTGTACCGCCGCTCCGGCCGCCCCGCCTGCCCGTACCGCAGCGACACCTCCGCCTGCCCCGTGACGCTGAAGTGCTCCAGGTAGCGCCGGGCGCTGACCCGTGACACCCCGAGCCGGGCCGCGCACTCGGCGGCGGAGAGGGTGCCGTCGACCGTCCGCAGCTCCCGTTCGATCAGCTCGGCGGTCTCCACGCTCATGCCCTTGGGCAGGGTGGCCGCCGCGGCGGCCGGCGCCGCGCCCCGCGCCAGCGCCCGGTCCACGTCGGACTGCCCGCTGACCACCGCCGCGTAGAGGTTGCTCCGCCGCGCCGCGTACTGCTCCAGGCGCGCCCTCAGATCCTCGGCGTCGAAGGGCTTCAGCAGATAGTCGACGACCCCCTGGCGTACGGCCCCCCGGACCGCCTCGGACTCGCGCGCCGCGCTGATCACCATGACGTCGCAGTCGTGCCCGGCGGTACGCAGCCGCGGGATGATCTCCAGCCCGAACATGTCGGGGAGATAGAGGTCGAGCAGCACCAGGTCCGGTTGCAGCTCGGCCACCGCGGCGAGCGCCTGCTCCCCGCAGTTCGCCGCGCCGATCACCCGGAACCCGTCGACGTCGTTGACGAATCCGCGGTGGATCCGGGCCACCATGAAGTCGTCCTCCACGATCAGTACATCGATCATCGGACCTGCTCCATCGCTCGGCCGGCCGACGGACGGACACGGACACACACATCCGGGCGGTGAACGTGACTCCACCCACGACTAAAGTAAAGTCGCGGGCTTCCTACGTCGGTGGCTAAGCCTCCGCGCAGAGGACCAGCCCGGCCCTGTGCAGGACGTTCAGTGCGCCTACGCGGTCGGCGTTCTCGGCCAGGCCGCACTTGACGCACTCGAACTTCGCTTGGCTGATGCGGTTCTCCTTGGCAACGTGCCCACATCCGCCGATCTCGGGTGGACACGTGCGGGAGGTGTTGCGGGCGTCCACCGGGACCACGCAGCGAGCGGCACTCTCAGCCTTCTGCGCCAGGATTCCGAGGAACAGTCCCCAACCCGCATCCAGGATGCTGCGGTTGAGCCCGGCTTTCGCGGCGGCCCCGTTCGGCAGGAAGCCGCCGGGCTGCTCAGGGTCGGGCTTGGGCGTGGGCGTCTTGGTCATGCCCACGGTGTTCAGTCTCTCGTGCCCGATCACGTCGTGCTCACGCACGAGTGCAAGGGCCGTCTTGTGGTGGTGGTCCAAGCGCTGCCGCCGGATCTTGGCGTGCAGCTTGGCGACCTTCCGGGCGGCATCGCGGTGCTTCTTCGTCCGGCGCCGGGTGTGCTTGGGGAAGGTCGAAAGGTACTGCTGAGCCTTGGCCAGCTCTTCCGCCATCGACTCCAGGAAGCGCGGGTTCTCCTCGTGGTTCCCATGGGAATCGGTGAAGAAGTGCGTGGTACCCATGTCGATACCGACGATGCTGCCTGTAGCGGGCAGGGGCGTGGTCGGCACATCGTCACAGGCGAGGACAACGTACCAGCGACGGCCTTCCCGCTTCACCGAGATCGTCTTGACCCGGCCGCGCACGGGCCGGTACTGATGCACCCGAACGTGTCCGACGCCTTGTAGGCGCACGCGGGACTGCCGGGCTTCAGGGGTGGAATCCCAGCGGCAGCCGTCCCCGTCCTTCGGGAAGGTCACAGTGTCGAAGTGCCCGACGCCCTTGAACCTAGGGTAGCCGGGCGTGAGACCGTCCTTCACACGCTTGAAGAAGGCTTGAAACGCCTTGTCCAGGCGGCGCAGGGTGGCCTGCTGAGAGGAGAAAGACCAGCGCCCCTGGCGCTCGGGGTCGAAGGCGCGAATCGCCTTGAGCTGGGCAGATTGATCCCCGTACTTGATGCTCGTCTTCGAGCTGTGCCGGTAGGCGTCCCGACGCTCCTGCAAGGCTCCGTTGTAGAGCGAGCAGTGGTCGGCAAGCATCGACTTGAGCGCGGCTTCCTGACCGGCCGTAGGGCGAAGGAGAAACTTGTACGCCCGTATCACGAGGCGTCCCCCTTCTCCCTCTTCCACGGGCGTTCCCACTGGGTGTTGATGTACTTCTCCACCGTTGCGGCGCTCACGGCGCCCACCGACGCAACGAAGTACGACGACGACCACAAGGTGGGCATGCGTGACTTCAGATGAGGAAACTCCGCCCGCAACACTCGGGAGGTTATGCCCTTGAACTGGTTCGCGACGTACGAAGAGGAGGACTTCGGGTCGTGCTTGACGAACAAGTGCACGTGGTCCGGCATCACCTCAAGGGCAATGATCTCCCACCCGCGCTCAGCGGCCTTCTGCTCGATCAACTCGCGCAGACGGACCCCGACTTGGCCACCCAGGACCGGACGGCGGTACTTCGGGCACCACACCACGTGGAGCCCGAGGTCGTATACGCCGCCGGAGAACCGGCGAACCTTCCTGGCCAGAGTCACGTGCAGACTATACATGCGCGACAGGTCTAGTGATCGCCGACCGTACCCCGGCTCAACAGTGCAGTTCCGTGGAAACACTTGATGCCAGAGTGATCACCGACGCGAACGACTCCAGCCCCTCCCGAATCCCGGCTGACCAGCAGCAACGACCCACCGCTACGACCAGAACCCGCACGCCGGAGCAGTGGAACCCGGCGCCCACCCGACGCGACTGGGTCACCGGCCTGCCCACACCCCACCAACAAGCCGAAACGGCCCGCCAGACGAACCGCCGAGCCGTCACGAAAGATCGAGGCCAAGTGCTCGGAGATGGTGTGCAGCCGCATCGCCGGCCGCCCCACTCTGCCGCCTTTACCCCGGCTCGATACCCTCCCGAACCTTGATCAGTAGCGTCTCTACAAGCAGCATCGCCCAGAGCCTTGGAACCCGGCGGCGCCCGACACAGCGGCCACAGCCTGCCCACGAGCAGAAATATGCGCTCAGAACGAGCATAAGGGTCCGTCAGCAAGCTGACGGACCCTTATCCAAGATGCGACTAAGGTTGCTACGTGTTATAGCCGTAGTGGTAATTGCAGCCGCCGAGGTAATTCCAGTCGGAGCTGTAGTAGCAGAGGGAAATCCGCATCTTAACTTTAGGCATAGCATCAGGCACACTCGACTTGAGAGTGGTATTATCATTGCTGTACTTGTCGAGATAGCTGTAGTAGGCTCCGCTTACGTATGCCTGCACCCTCACTCGAACGTGGTACCCATTACCTATATTGCTGACGGTGACGGCATTGTTGCCGTCGGACCAACTATAGTACCCTTCATACTTGCCACCGTTAAGGGAATTATAGTATGAGCCGTCGAAGCTATTCGCGGATGCGGGTGCAGCACCGAGCATCACGAGAGCAGCCACAGCGGCAAATACGACGCCGGAGCGCTTGCGCAAGCTGCGACGAAGCAGAGATATCAACGGGTTCCTCCCTCGCCTGATGCGATTAGTGGGCTGACTATAACAGCGGAAGACACGCATGGATACCCAGATTCCGCTCAAGTAGCATTGAATCACATTGCCGCATATCGCCCACAAACGTGGAAAGAAGGCGAATTGCGCAGAAATGGACAAAGATCCTGCCCGATTGCACATCCATTGACAGCGCCAGAGGCGCTGCGGCAATCTCTTGGCGAACTTCGACAAAGGAAATTCGCCATGCGCGCACCCCACCCAAGGCTACTTACTCTGGCCGCCACGGCCGCCGTCACACTGGTCTTGATGAATCCCACCGCCGCCTTCGCTGAGTATCACGGCAGCGAAGTTGACCTTGCCATAGCATCCGGTGGGCCGACCGGTACCTACTATTGCACGGACGCCGATGCATTCACAGGCGCATATTCTTGCTTCAAGCCCGACGGTGATCTAATCTACATAAAGGACACCGTGAAGGATGGCTATTCTGCAGTGGCCGAATGGAGCGGTGCCGGAAGAGTTGGTTCGTGCGTTAACAAGCTGGGGGCGGGAAACTGGGGAGTTTGCAACAAGGACTTCGAGGAAGGCAGGTTCCTTGAGCTCACATCCGCAACTTACGTCAAGGCCGATTTGTACGGACACGGTAATACACGATCGATCTGCTGCACCTAGTCGTGGATCCGCCGATCAATGTGGACGCTGGGTTGAGGCGCACTGGATTTACGGATCCCGTTATGGTGGACCGCCCCTCCGCATTCGGCAGGCCGCAGATGCGTAATATGCTCTGTTTCCGCACGCCTACAGCGATGTAGCGGTGCTTGTGACTCTCATGGTCGGCGCCGAACACTGCAAGATTCATCTGCAGAAAGGGCCACTTCATACAGGATTTCCGCGTCGAAACGTCCGACCGGGGCATCATCGGGTGAGTCCGGGCATTTAGGAGCGCCGCGTTTCGAGCCCATATCCGGAATGACTCAATAAATGCACGAGCCATTTGGAGCTGGTCGAATGCGCTGGTGATCACCGCAGTCCAGGGCCAGTGCCGTGGTCGCGGTCGGCATCTTCGCGGTCGGCGAGGCGCTGTGGGTGGCGGCGCATCTGCGGCGCAAACCGGCCGAGGTGATCCCGGTGGGCCGCCCGTGGATGGGCAAGAAGGACTGGAAGCGGTCCTGGAAGCCCTGGCTGCGCGGCACGGTGTTCGGCTTCCCCTTCGGCGCACTGCCGGCCGGCGGCGCGGAGATCCCGACCTTCCTGTCGTACGCCACGGAGAAGCGGCTCACCAAGCACCCCGAGGAGTTCGGCAAGGGCGCGATCGAGGGCGTGGCGGGCCCGGAGGCCGCGAACAACGCGTCCGCCGCGGGCACCCTGGTCCCCATGCTGGCGATCGGCCTCCCGACGAACGCCACGGCAGCGGTGATGCTGGCCGCCTTCCAGTCGTACGGCATCCAGCCCGGCCCTCTCCTCTTCGAACGCGAGGCGAGCCTGGTCTGGGTCCTGATCGCGAGCCTCTTCATAGGCAACCTGCTCCTGTTGCTCCTGAACCTCCCCCTGGCCCCGGCGTGGGCGAAGCTGCTCCAGATCCCGCGCCCGTACCTCTACGCGGGCATCCTCTTCTTCGCGTCGATGGGCGCCTACGCCGTCAACGCCCAGCCCCTGGACCTGTTCCTCCTCCTCACCCTGGGTCTGCTCGGCTTCGCCATGCGCCGCTTCGGGCTGCCGGTCCTGCCGCTGATCGTCGGCGTGATCCTGGGCCCGCGCGCGGAGTTGCAGGGCCGACGCTCCCTCCAGCTGTCCGGCGGCGAACTGTCGGGTTTGGTGGGCGGCCCGGTGTCGTACTCGGTCTATGCGGTGATCGCGCTGGTCCTGCTGTGGCCACTGATCCGCCGTTTCGTGGTAAGTCCCCTGAGCGCGCGAAACGCCGCTGCCTGAGACGTCTGGAGTTCGAGATGACCATCCTGGTCGGCTACGTCCCCTCCCCCGAGGGCGAGGCTGCCCTGCGGGCGGGGATCGACGAGGCCCGCCGCCGAGGCGAGAAACTGCTGGTGGTGAACACCACCAGGGGGGACTCCCTGGTGGATCCCCGCTTCGCCCAGGAACCCGATCTGACCCATGTACGCGAGGACCTCGCGGCCCTGGGCGTCGACTTCGACGTCCGCCAGGTCCTGGGCGCCCGTGACGCGGCCGCGGAGATCATCGACCTCGCGGAGACGACGGACGCGTCCCTGGTGGTGATCGGTCTGCGCCGCCGCAGCGCGGTCGGCAAACTGATCATGGGATCGGCGGCCCAGCAGATCCTGCTGGGCGTGGGCTGCCAAGTGCTCGCGGTGAAGGCGGAGGGCTAGGCGATGATGCTGCGAACCTTCGGCTGGTCGTTCGCCGTCACGGTGGTCGGCCTCGTCTTCGCCGCGTGGCAGTGGGGCTGGGAGGCCTTCGGGATCGTACTGATCCTCTCGATCCTCGAAATCTCCCTGTCCTTCGACAACGCGGTCGTCAACGCCGGGATCCTGAAGAAGATGAACGCCTTCTGGCAGCGCATCTTCCTCACCGTCGGCATTCTGATCGCGGTGTTCGGCATGCGGCTGGTCTTCCCGGTCGTGATCGTCGCCATCAGTGCCCAGGTCGGCCCCGTGGAGGCGGTCCAGCTCGCCCTGGACGACCCCGACCGCTACCAGGACCTGGTCACCGACGCCCACCCGGCGATCGCGGCCTTCGGCGGCATGTTCCTGCTGATGATCTTCCTGGACTTCATCCTGGAGGACCGCGAGATCAAGTGGCTGACCTGGCTGGAACGCCCGCTCGCCAAGCTCGGCAGGATCGACATGCTGTCGGTCTGCGTCGCGCTCGTCGCCCTGCTGGCAACCGCGATGACCTTCGCCACGCACGCCCACGTCAGTACCGGCCACGCGGACAAGGCGGCCACGGTCCTGCTCTCGGGAGTGGCGGGACTGATCACGTACCTCGTGGTCGGCGGCCTGTCGGCCCACTTCGAGAACAAGATCGAAGAGGAGGAGGAACACGAGCACGAGGAGGAGGAGAAGGCCAGGGCCGAGGGCAAACCGGTCTCCGCGGTGGCCCTCGCCGGCAAGGCTGCGTTCTTCCTCTTCCTCTACCTGGAGGTCCTGGACGCGTCCTTCTCCTTCGACGGCGTGATCGGCGCCTTCGCCATCACCAACCACATCTTCTGGATGGCGCTGGGGCTGGGCATCGGCGCCATGTACGTCCGTTCCCTCACGGTCTACCTGGTCCGCCAGGGCACCCTCGACGACTACGTCTATCTGGAGCACGGCGCCCACTACGCCATCGGCGCCCTCGCCGCGATCCTCCTGATCACCATTCAGCACCAGATCAGCGAGATCATCACCGGCCTGGTGGGCGTCATCCTGATCGCGGCCTCCTTCCTCGCCTCCGTCCGCCGCAACAGGGCACTGGCGGCGGCGGAGGAGGACGAGAAGCAGGAGGTTCCGTCCGGGGCGTAACCGGAAAGCCTCCACCCAGCTTGCGAAACGCGACGCCCCTGCCGGACCGGGCGGGGGCGTCGCGTTTCGCATGCGCCGGCCTGGGCGGGGGCGTCGCGATTCGCATGCGCCGGACCGCGCGCGGCCTCGCGATGCGCACACGCCAGACCGCCCGGGGCGCCGCGATGCGCACACGCCAGACCGCGCGCGGGCCTCGCGATGCGCAGGCGCCAGACCGCGCGAGGGCCTCGTGTTTCCCACACCCCGTCCGCCGGGGGCGTCACGTCCACGCACCGTCTACCGACGGCGTCGTGCTTCCCACACGCCCTGCCGGGCGCGCCGCCCCCCACGCACCGTCCGCCGGAGGCGTCGCACTTCCCACACGCCCTGCCGGGCGCGCCGCCCCCCACGCACCGTCCGCCGGAGGCGTCGCACTTCGCACACGCCCTGCCGGGCACGTGGCGTCCCACGCACCGTCCGCCGGGGCGGCTTCGGCGCCGGAGGCCGGGCCGGGGACGCTCCGTCGGCTCACGCGGTGCGGGACGGCCGGGTGAGCACCAACCAGAACGCGCCGGGCCCCGCAAGCCCGGTGCCCGCCCTGTGCCGCCCGCGGAACCCGAGCACCGAAGCCCCACCACACGCCCCCGCCCCTCGCCGCAGACACCGAAACCCGCCCGGCCACACACACGCAGAACCCGCTCGTCAACCACCCCCGCAGGGCCCCGCACCCCCATCGCCGGCCCCGCACCACAGACACCAGAACCCGCCCCGCAACAGACCCAGGGCACACACCCACCCCCAAGACCACCCCCGGCACCCCCTCACCGGCCCGCACCACAGACACCCGAACCCGCCCCCCGACACACCCAGGACACGCCCACCCCCCCAAGACCACCCCGGCAGGGGCCCGGCAGTGTTTTGGCTGGTCGGCGGTGCGGCGTGGGCGTGATCCGGAACATACGTGGTCTGCGACATAGGCGTTTTCGCCCGATTATGGCTAGCTGGATGTGCTTGCCTCGCGCACAGCGACGCGTCATCGGACGCGCCGTCCTGTCGATCGTCCGCCCGGGAGACCCATGCGCCTGCGCGTCCCCTCCGTCCAGCGAAACGCCTCAGTACCCCGTTTCGCGTCCATTCCGCCCCTCGCCCTGGCCGGCGGCGCCCTGACCGTCGGTGTCGGTGGGCTGTATCTCGCCGGGCTGCTGCTCGCGGGCGGGGACATAGACGCCGGTACGACCGTGCTCGGGGTGAACGTCGGGGGCCTGAGCCGAGCGGAGGCCGTCCGGAAGCTGGAGGAGCGGCTGGGGTCGGCCGGCTCCCGGGACCTCGCCGTGACCGTCGGTGACCGCGAGGGCACGGTCGATCCGCGGCAGGCCGGCATCACCTTCGACTTCGAGGAGACCGTCGACCGGGCGGTGCGGGCCGACGACATCGACCCGTTCACCGTGATCGGCGGGCTCTACCGTTCGGGCGGCCCCGTCCAGCCGGTCGTACGCGTCGACGAGGACAAGGCCCACGCGGCCCTCGGCAAGCTGGCGAAGTCGCTCGACCAGAAGGTCCGCGACGGCGCCGTCTCCTTCGCCGACGGCGAGGTCCACCAGGTCGCCCCGCACAGCGGCTACGCACTCGACACGGACGCCGCGGTCGCCCCGCTGCGCGCCTCCTTCCTGCGCGGCGACGCGGGCGCCGTCACGGCCCTGCCCGCCCGCGAGACGAAACCCGAGGTCACCGCGGAGGAGGTACGACGGGCGGTGCGCGACTTCGCGCAGCCGGCCATGTCGGGACCGGTCAGGCTGACGGCGGCCGACCGCCGCTTCACGATCTCCTCGGACGAACTCGGCGACTACCTGACGATGCGGCCGGACGACACCGGCAAGCTGATTCCCGACCTCGACGCCAAGGGCCTGCGCGCCTCCCCCGTGGTGACCCGCAACCTGTTCGGCCTGCCGGCCGAGCCCCAAAACGCCACGCTGCGTCTGGTCGGCGAACAGGTCGAGGCGGCCGACGACGCCAGGTCCGGCGTACAGATCACCGACAAGGCGCTCGGCAAGGCCGTGCTGCCCCTGCTCACCAAGTCGGGTACCGCCCGCACGGGCGAGGTGGCCGCCCGCGTGACCCGGCCCCAGGTCACCGCCGAGAACGCCGCGCGGCTGGGCCTGACGGAGAAGATGTCGTCCTTCACGGTCAACTTCGACCCGGCGCCGTACCGCACGAAGAACATCGGCCGGGCGGCCGAACTGATCAACGGCTCCGTCGTCATGCCGGGCAGGACCTGGAGCTTCAACCGCACCGTCGGCGAGCGCACCGAGGCCAACGGCTTCGTCGAGGGCATCATGATCTTCAACGACGAGTTCACCAAGGCACCCGGCGGCGGAGTCTCCGCCGTGGCCACGACCATGTTCAACGCGATGTTCTTCGCCGGCGTCAAGCCCGTGGAGCACGGCGCCCACTCGTTCTACATCGAGCGCTACCCGGAGGGCCGCGAGGCCACGGTCGCCTGGGGCAGCCTCGACCTGAAGTTCGACAACGACTCCGGCAACGCGATCTACATCCAGGCCGAGGCCACCGACACCTCGGTGACCATCACCTTCCTCGGCACCAGGAAGTACGACGAGATCGAGTCGGTCACGGGGCCGCGTACCAACGTGGAGCAGCCGGAGAAGAAGGTGAGCACCGACGAAAAATGCGTCCCGCAGACTCCGTTGGAGGGTTTCGACGTCACCGTGCAACGCGTCTTCGTGGCCGACGGCCGAGAGGTGAAGCGGGAGCCGTTCCGTACGCACTACACCCCTCGGGACGAGATCGTCTGCGAGTGACGGGACGAGCTACCCGGGCGTCACCGGCCCGCCGAGTTCCCGGGCCAGCTCATGAAGGTGCGGACCGTGTTCCGGGTCGGCGAGGGCCGCGGCGAACTGCGCGATGAGATAGGTCAGGGGATTTCCGGTGTCGTACCACTTCCTCTGAATCACCTGGCCGTACACGGCACGGCTGCCGGCGTACGCGTTGATGGCATCGGTCAGATAGATTTCGCCGGTCCGGTGCTCGTGCCAGCGCCTGGTCTGCTCACGCAGCTCGTCGATGATGTCAGGGGTGACGACATAACCGCCGATGGCCGCGTAGGCCGATGGCGCGTCCCGCGGACTCGGCTTCTCCACCAAGCCGGTGATGCGAAGGAGGCCGTCCCCGAAATCCTCCTTGACAACGGGCACGCCATAACGCCGGGAATCGTTCGCGTCCATGGGCATCAGCGCCAGCACGGGGCAGCTCGTCGCCTCATAGGCCCTGATCAGCTGCTGTGCGCGAGGTACCTCCGCGACGAACACGTCGTCGGGCCACAGGACGAGAATCGGTTCGTCACCGAAGTTCCGCGCCGCATTCAGAACCGGGGTTCCGTTTCCGTACGGGCCGTGCTGGTGGAGGTAGGTGATGTGCCCGCTCCGGGAAAGCTCGCCGACTTCCTCCACGGCGTCGGCGTAGGCGGTCTTCCCCGCCTCGCGCAGCTGGGTGACAAGCAGTGGATTGGGGCGAAAATGCTCCTGGATCACACTCTTGTCGCCTGAAACCACAATGGTGATGTCGGTGATGCCCGAGGCCAAAAGCTCCCGCACCGTGTGCTCGATGACAGGCTTGTCACCGACCGGAAGCATTTCCTTCGGCGTCGCCTTCGTCAAGGGAAGAAGGCGGGATCCGAGCCCCGCGGCGGGTATGACCGCCCGGCGGATGGTCTTCGGCATGGGGCCCTTTCGGTTCGAGTGATCAGGCACTGTGATCACCGTTCGTCGCCGCCAGGCAGGCAAGCAGGTCACCGGGGCTGCGCAGCAGCAGGTCCGCCGGTGCGGCGGCATCGTAGAGATGTCCCCAGCCCGCCGCCGCGCCGATGACTCCCGCACGGCGCGCGGCTTCGAGGTCGGTGGGCGCGTCTCCGACGTACACCGCGCTGTCGACGTCGACGGGAATGAGCGAGCATGCCTTGCGGATGCCCGCCGGATCGGGCTTCGGCTTGTGGACCTCGTCTCCTCCTACCAGGACCGAGAAGTGATCCAGCAGCCCCGCGGCTCCGAGAAGAATCTCCGCGGCTCGACGGCTCGCGCCGGTGAAGACCGCGAGAGGGACGGTCCCCTGAAGCCGTTCGAGGACGCTCTTGATGCCGTCGCACGGCATGACGGCACCGGCACGCCGGGCGAGGATCCCGTGATACACGTCGACTTCCGCGTCACCGCAAGGGCGTTGGAGGAGCTCGGTGAGCATGGACACGGGCGGGCCGAGCGAGTAGAGAGCGACGATCTCCGCAGTGCTGCGGACCGTTCCTCCCAGCGCGCGTACGGTCTCGCAGAACGCATCGGGGACGACCGACGCGGAGTCGATCAGTGTCCCGTCCATGTCCCACACGACGGCCTTGACCTGCTTCCGGCCCGGCGCCATCGGCAGCACCACGCGATCACCCGCACCTTCTGATGTCGACCATTTCCTCAAGCCACCGCTGTGGCGGCTCTGCGCAGTGTGGTGAACACATGTCCCGGTGTCTGCCAAGGGACGTCGACGGGAGACTTCGCCGAGACTCTGCGCGCTGTGGGCGCCTACGCCCCGGTCGCCGTCGTAGCGGGCAGCGAGTTCGGTGTGGAGTTCGCCGACCGGCTCAGCGAAGCGCTCGACCTGCCCACCAACGGTACGGCTCTGAGCCCCGCCCGCCGGGACAAGTTCAGGATGATAGAGACAATCAAGGCGGCGGGCCTTCGAGGCGCCCGCCAGCTTCTGGTGTCCGATGAGGAAGAACTGCGCCAGTGGCACGAGGAGTCAGGCGGCCGGTCGTACTGAAGCCGTTGCGCAGCGCCGCCAATGACGGCGTTTCCTTCTGCGAGACGCCGCAGGAGACGGTGGCCGCGTTCCGGAAGATCCTGGGTTCGGAGAACGTCTTCTCCGAAGTGAACACGGGTGTGGTGGCCCAGGAATACCTCTTCGGCCCCGAATATGTGGTCAACACGGTGAGCCGGGACGGCCGGCACCATGTGTGCGACGTCATCGGCACCACCCGGGTCTCCGTCAACGGCATGCAGGACATCTGCAACTCGGTCTATCTGATGCCCCGTCGCGGGGAAGTCCAGGACCAGCTCGTCGCGTACGCGTTCCAGGTGCTCGACGCCCTGGGCGTGCGCCATGGCGCGTCGCATCTGGAGATGAAGCTGACGAGTTCCGGACCCGTGCTGATCGAGATGGGAGCTCGGATCGCGGGCGGCGATCTGCCGTACTACGTACAACTCGCCACCGGTGAGTCGGCGTTGGACTGGACCGTCGACGCCTATGTGCGGCCTGAGCGGTTCTTCGCCCGATGCGACGACGACTACCGCATCGACCGCCACCTGGCGTCGGTGGCGCTCGTGTCCCCGAGTGCCGGCACTCTGCGCTCCTTGCGGCACCTCGAAGCGGTCAGGAACCTGGAGAGCTTCCACGAGCTCCGGCAGTTCGTCCCCGTGGGCGGGCAACTCGTTCCCACCACGAACGACTCCAGCTACGTCGGCTTCGTGATTCTGCTGCACGAGCAGGAAGAGACAGTGATGCGGGACATCGGCACCGTCCACTACCTGGATGGTGAAGGGATGTACGAACTGTGAGTGGCAGCGCGCGGCCGCACGTCGTCATCGTCAACCGTTGGCGTGAGCGGTACGCCCTCTACGCGGAGTACCTGGATCACGAGAGGTACCAGGTCACCTATGTCTCGACCGAGGTCGGGCTGCGGTCTGTGCCGGACTCCGCCTCTGAGGTCGTGGTCGTCCGAGCCACCGACGACCTCGAACCGGTCCGGGCCGCGGTGCGCGGGCTCGTCGACCGTCATGGTCCGCCGACGGCGATCGTCGCGCTCAAGGAGGACGATCTGCTGGTCGCCGCCGCTCTGCGCGAGGAATGGAACTGCCCGGGGCAGCGGGTCGGGGACCTGGCCCACTTCCGCGACAAATACCTGATGGCGGAGAGGGTCGCCAAGGCCGGGCTGGAACTGCCCGCTTTCGCCATCGCGAGCGACGAGTCCGACGTCCGGGAGTTCAGCACCAGGCATGGCTGGCCCCTGATCATGAAGCCCCGGTCCGGAAGCTCCAGCGAGGGCGTCGTACGGCTCGACGGACCCGCGGACCTCGCCGCCCTGCGCTTCTCCGGCGAACCCATGATGGTGCAGGCCTACAACCTCACCAGATCTACCATGTGGACGGCCTCTTCACCGGAAGCGCGATTCCGCTGTGGCGGGCGTCCAGATACGTCAACACCTGTCTGGGGTTTCGCGAGGGAACGTTCCTCGGTTCGGTCGAGGAAGACAACGCCGAAATCAACCGGGCCGTCAGAGAGTGTGCGGAGCAGTGTCTCCGTGCCTTGTCCGACACCCCTGTCGTCTTCCATCTGGAGCTGTTCGTCGACACGTCGACGGGCGTTCCCAGGTGCAGCTTCCTGGAGGTCGGCGCTCGGGTCGGAGGTGCGGAGATCCCGTTCGTCTGGCGCGAACTGCACGGCTACGACCTGATGGCCGCGGCGTTTCAGCTACAGATGGGCCTGCCGGTGCCGGCCCCCCGGACAGCTGACCGCGCCGAGATCGGCGGCTACCTGCTGATCCCGGCCCCGGCGGAGCGCCCGTGCCGGATCACCGACGTGCTCTCGATGCTGGGCACGGTGCCGGGGCCGTACGCGGAGGCCCTGCTGAAGGTGGGAGACGTCCTTCCAGCGGCCGACGCCTACTACGAGCATGTCGGTGGCCGTTTCCGTTTCCGGGGCGAGACCAGCCGCGAGGTGGAGGCCGCGCTGACAGCAACGGCGACGGCGTTCAAGGTGTCGGCCGACACGGTTCTTCCCTCTCCCCTTGGGACGCGAATATGAGGCCGACACTCCTGAAACTCGCACCTGGAACATCGGGGGCGGGATCCTTGGGGAATCTCATCAGCGCGGCCGGAGTCCGTCACTCGACTACTACGCCTCGGTCTTGAACGAGCACCTGCCCGATGTGGTCTGTCTGCAGGAGGCTCATGATTACGGCGAACGCAGGGAAGGCCAGTCGGAATATCTGGCGCGACGCGCCGGGTATCCCTACGTCGCGTCATTCCCCACCAGCGAATCGCACATGGCGGAGAACGCTTCCCTGGCGCTCGGCATCTTGTCCCGGTTCCCCATCAAGGACGTTGTCTACAAGCAGTTCCCCAATTTCCGCCTGGAGGGCGCCAGCCCGAACGGCGAGCCCTGGAAGCTCCACGACAAGGGCTACGTGGTCGCATCGATGGAGCTGGGTGACAGGACGCTCGGCCTTGTGAACGGGCACTGCTTCCCCCTGCACCGATTCGGAGCGAGCCCCACCGAGCCGATGTTCGCGCCGATGTGGGACATGCTCACGGAGGATCTGCTGGCCATCGGCAGTGCCGGTACAGCGTTTGCCGCCCTTGACGCGAACCACGGCCGGATAGAAGAGCTTCTCTGCAAGGTCTTCCTTCCGGGCAATTACCTGAGTGCGTTCGAGGGAACTCCCACGACGCCCAAGGGTGTTCAGAATGACCACATTCTCTATGGGCATGCGATGCGGCTGCTCACCACGACGGTGGCGGCGACCGAGTCCGACCATTCGTACTGCCAGGTGAGCGTTCAGTTCCCGTTCCGTCCATAGGCTGTCGCACAAGAGGGTGTGCTGCGTGCGACGCGGGTCCTGGCGCAGCACGCACCCGACACGTCCGGACCGGCACAGCGGCCGACCGGTAGATTCCGAAGAGCACCCGTTGCCGCCCTTACCGAGGCCACGGTCGCCGGCATGGGCCGCCGCGCACGCCCCGCGCCGAGGGGCCGGCCTTACGCCCGCGGGGCAAGCTCGGCCATGCGGCCCCAGCCATGCTGGTCGGGAATGGTCACTGATGATCTCGGGAGTCTCAGCGATGGCCGCGGCCATCGTGGCCAGCCCGGCCGTGAAGTGCTCGGACTGCACGTGGGCCGCGCCGGCGGCGTCATCCGCGAACGCCTCCAGCAGCGTGAACCTGTTCGGGTCGTCGACACTGCGGGACCAGTCGAAGAAGAGGTTGCCCGGTTCGGTACGGGTCGCCTCGGTGAAGGGCCTCACGAGAGCCAGCCGCGGGCGGCCCTGTTCCGAAGCTGCCGGAAACACGGCCGCGGCCGGCCTCAGGAGGGAACCGACCCCGGTGCCGGACGCTCGCGACCTCCGCTTCGAAGCGTTCCTCGTCGGTGATCGTGCGCTCGGTGAGGCGTGCCGTTCCGTGCTCGGCAAGGTAACGGCACCGTGCGGCTCGGGGAAGCGAGGCGAGCAGGACCTTGCCGTGGGCGGTGGCGTGCGCCCGGGTCCCAAGTCCGGGTGCGAAAGGGTGCTGGGCATCGGTGAGGGGCACGGTGGTGTCGATGACGGCGATGCGCTGGCTCACACGACCGAAGGTCTGCGCGACCGCCGACGCCGCCAGACGCGGCGTGAGATCCATGTCGCCGCTCTGCGACTGGCGCAGCAGCACGGCTTCGACGAAATCACCGTCGACATGATCAGCGCGGCTGCCGGCGTCTCGCCCCGCACGTTCTTCAACTACTTCCCGAGCAAGGAAGACGCCGTGCTGACCGCACCCCCGGCAGAACTGCCGTCGGCGCTGGCCGAGGAGTTCGCCGCGCAAGGTGACGCACACCCCCGTGAGGTACTCGCCGACCTGACCCGGCTCCTCGTCCGGGACCTGGCCGACAGCGCACCCCTGCGCGAGGAACTACATGCCGCCTACGCGCTCACCCGCCGCCATCCCGCCCTGCCGGCCGTGATGCTGGCGCGCTTCGACGCCTTCCAGCGGTCGATCGCCGACGCGGTCGGGCGACGGCTCGGACAGGAGCCCCTGGGCGAGGTGCCGACCCTGATCGCCGCGCTCGCCCTGACCGCCGTGCGCACGGGCCTGGACCGCTGGGTGAGCGAGACACCGGCGAGGGGGAGGACTCCCCTGTTCCGTACGTCGAACGCTCCGTGGAACTCCTGCGCACCCTGCTGACCCCGTGACTACCGGGCCGGCCCTCCCAGGGCCCGGTGCGTGACGCGCCCCGTTCCCCCCTTCCTTGCCACGCTTCGCCGCCAGGAGTCCCCCTTGAGCAGTTCGCCCCCCGCCGAGGAAGCCATGGAGGAGCAGAACTCCTCCGGCACACCACGCCACTTCGGCCTCGTCTTCGCCGCCCTCATGACCGCGATGCTGCTGTCGTCCCTCGACCAGGCGATCGTCAGCACCGCCACCATCGCGATGCCCGTCTACGGCCGCCTCGGCGACCTGATCGGCCGCAAGGTCCTGTTCCTCGGCGGTATAGCCGTCTTCCTCGCCGGTTCCGTGATCGCGGGGGCGGCACAGGACATGACCTGGCTGATCATCGGCCGGGCCGTACAGGGCCTCGGCGGCGGCGGCCTGATGATCACCTCGCAGGCGATCATCGCGGACCTCGTGCCGCCGCGGCAGCGCGCCAGGTACATGGCGCCGATCGGCGCCGTCTTCGGTCTGTCCTCCGTCGCCGGACCGCTGCTGGGCGGCTGGTTCACCGACAGTATCGGCTGGCGCTGGGCCTTCTGGATCAACCTGCGGCCGCCCCACCCAGCACGCCCTACTGAAGAGGCGAAATGGCCGTCGGGGACAGCAGCACCGAATCGACGTGGAGGATCTTCGCGACGTCGAATCCCTCCATATCCTTCTGGAACTCGGGACTCGACATGAACCGCATGCCCACCTCGGCGGGGTCACTGCCCTCCGGGTTGGACGCCAGGATGTACAACCGCGGCTCGTCGTCCGAGGGGCTGGTCCAGGAGCCGTGGATTTCGATGCCGAACAGCTTGGCGCTGTCGATGTGCTTGGCGTAGACGACGTCCTTCTAGAGGTCCGGGTCTTCGCGGCTGGCCAGGGTGTAGGTGCGCAAGTCGTAGGTTCGCATGTCGATCTCCTCAGGGTGGTGGCACCGGGCCGGGTCTGCCCGGAAGGCAGAAAATAGAGCGCACACTCCATTACAGATTAGAGTGCACGCTCTAGTACATGACCGGACAACATCCCCCCTCCAGAAAGAGCTCCGAGGGACTGCGCGAGCCACGGCAGTCACGGAGTCAGCAGTCGACGGACCGCATGCTCGACGCCGCGCTGTCGATCCTCGACCGCCACGGAATGGAGGGTCTGAGCATCGCCGCGGTCAGCCGGGAGTCAGGGGTGTCCAATGGCTCGCTCTACCACCGGTTCGGCGACCGGCACGGCCTGCTCGTCGCCGCACAGGACCGATTCCTGAACAAGGTCATGGCCGACTGGCTCACCGCCGCCGAGCCGCTGTGGGAGAACCCAGGGAGAGCGGGACGAGCTACTGACGCGCCTGGTCGACCTGTTCCTTCGGGTCTTCAAGGAGTGGCGTTCGGTGTTCCACGCCTTCGTGGTCACCGGACGAGCAGATCCCGAACTGCGCGCTCGCGGCGCCATGATGATGACGCGCGCGGCGAGCTACTTCACGTCCCACCTCAGCGACCACTTCGGCTGCTCGCCGGAAGCCGCCGAGACCGCCCATCAGATCATGTTCGCGCAGGCGGTCCTCCTCGTCCTCTTCAGCGAGGAGGAGACGGCCGCGGTCGACGCCGACACCGAGGAACGCCGCCGCCACCTGGTGCGCGCCCTGCGGGCGGTTCTACAGCCCGCCGCAGGATGACGCGCGCTCCATCTGGATCACACCCGGGAGCGAGTTCCCGAACCTGTCGCGAGCAGCCCGTTGACCACGAGCGCCGCCAGCGAATCCGCCGCGTCCATGAGCTGTTCCGGTGATGCCGCGTCAGGCCCGCCCAGGCGTCGCGCCAGGGGCCCTTCGACCATGCCCGCGACGGGCGGGATGACGGCGAAGAACAGTACGTGCATCGGGACGGGCGCCATGCGCCCGTCGGCCACGAGCCGATCGATGCTCGCCCTCATGGTCTGCAGCATCGGGGCGATGTACTGCTCGTACAGGTAGTCCAACCGCTCGGTGTCCCGGGAGAATTCGGCGACGAAGATCCGCCCCACCAGGGACGTGTCCACCGCGGTCCGGTAGAAGCCGCTGGTGATCTGCCGCAGCCGCCCGACTTCGTCGACCGCCTCATCCGCCTGCGGCAAACGCGCCAGCTGCGCCTCCAGCGCGTGGTCCACCACCGCACGCCAGAACGCCGCCTTGGAACCGTAGCGGTCATTGATGAAGTTATGACTGACACCGAGGCGGCGAGCCAGCTCACGCGCGGAGGCATGGTCGTACCCCAGCTCCGCGAAGGCCTCCAGCCCGCGCCGCAGCACACTCCCCTCCTCAAGTACCGCGGAGGCGTCGACACCGGGACGCCCCGCACGTCGAGGGGATTGCGAAGTCGATCCCATCATTGCCTCCGTTGTCACTTGCCGACGTCGGCACGCCGAGGGCACCTCAGGAGCCCACCCCCAGCTTACCTGACAAGCGTCAGATTTAGCGTCCGGTGAGCATCGGCGCGGCCCCGGCCACAGGGGCCGGTGCGATCACGCCCCTACCGAACCCGTCGCCAGCAGTCCGTTGACCACGAGTGCCGAGAGCGTCTCGGCCGTATCGGTGAGCTGTTGCGGCGAGGTGAGTTCCGGCCTGCCCAGGCGTCGGGCCAGAGGGACGTCCACCATGCCCGCGACGGGCGGGATGACGGCGAAGAACAGTACGTGCATCGGGACGGGCGCCATACGTCCGTCGGCCACCAGCCGATCGATGCTCACCCTCATGGTCTGCAAGGTCGGGGCGATGTACTGCTCGTACAGGTAGTCCAACCGCTCGGTGTCCCGGTTGAGTTCGTCGACGAAGAGCCGTCCGACCAGGGGGGCGTCCACCGCGCTGCGGTAGAAGCCGGCGATGATCTGCCGCAGCCGTTCGGCGTCGTCAACCGAGTCGTCCACCTGAGGCAGGCCGGCCAGCTGCGCCCCCAGGGCGGAGTCCACCACCGCACGCCAGAACGCCGCCTTGGAACCGTAGCGGTCATTGATGAAGTTATGACTGACACCGAGGCGGCGAGCCAGCTCACGCGCGGAGGCATGGTCGTAGCCCAGCTCCGCGAAGGCCTCCAGGCCGCGTTGCAGGATGCTCGCCTCTTCGGGCACTGCCGGAGTGCCCGCACCCGGACGCCCCGGCCGCCGAACGGATTCGGCCCTTGCTCCCATCCCTGCCTCCTTCACTGCGTCACCCCGGACTCCCTGGGGCTCACCGACAGTTTACTTGACACTTGTCAGAACAGGTTCGCCAGTGGTGTCGGCGAGGGTTCTCAGCTCCACGTCGGCACGATGCCGTCCGGCAGCACAGGAGCGCCCGCGCGGGACGACAGGCGCCGAGCGGCTCCGTTTTCCCACCCGCTCCGCCCCCCGGTCACGCCGGAGCATCCGGGTTCCGCGACGCTTACTTGACACCTGTCAGATCCTGAGTAATCTGACAGACGTCAGACAAGCTTCCCGCGAAGGAAGAGAGTGCCGAGGTCGGCCACGCTTCACCGAGCTGACCTGCACGGATCACCACGAGACCACCCTCCCGCGCGGCCGGGCCGGGAAATCCACTCCCCCCTCCCGGCCCGGCCGCATCCCCGTAGAGAGCGAGAGCCACATGACCTCGAACCACGCGTCCCCCACGGACACCGCGCCCTCGTTCGACCTGGAGGCCGCACGCCGACGGCACGGCGCGAAGGCCGACCTCGTGCTGACCATGCTCACGGCGGGGGATCCACTCGCCGACGCCGTCATAACCGAGCTCGACCTCTACGGCGTGCAGGCCCAGCGCGTCCTCGACGCGGGCCTCAGGCGTGGCCTGGCCGGCCTGAACGAACCGCCCCCCACGGCCGTCGCCGCCCTTCTGAAGCAACTGGAGGCCATCCCTTCCCGACTGGATCCCCTGACGCTCCATCGCGGCGATGTCGTGAGCCAGTCCGTACCTCCGCTGTGGTCGGGTCTCTGCTCGATCCCCGCCGCCCTCGCGCACACCTACGCCTCCCCGGCCCTCGCGCGACGGCTGGCCCGGCAAGGCCGTCCGACCGCCATGGCCCTACCCCGGCTGGTGGAAGCCGGGAGGTGGGCGCGGCAGGCCGTACGGCCGGGAGGGCTGCTGCGGGGTGCCCCCGGGTACGTGGCCACCGTCGAGGTCCGGCTGCGGCATGCCCGTACGCGGGCCACGGCACTCAAGAACTGGGACAACGGTGCCCGCGGTGTGCCGATCGGCCAGATCGACATGGCCCGGGTGTGGCTCGGCATGACCTGCGTCGCCTTCCAGGCCCTGGCGGACGTAGGCATCGACATCACTGCCGATGAGGAACGCCGCCTCTACCAGTACTGGTCGTACGTCGCCCATCTCCTGGGGCTCGACGAGCGCCTCTACGGCGATGTGGTCGACCACGCGAGCGGACGCCGTCTGCAAGACCTGCTGGACCGCGCGACGCCCGCTCCGGACGACAACTCACGCGTGCTCACCGAGGCCATGATCGACGCGCAGGCCCGCGCGATGGCCGCCGTGCCGGGCGTCGCCCTGTCCGAGGACCAGGTACGAGTCCTCATCCACCACGTGCTCCGGCAGACCTTCGGGGACGGGAACGCCGACTCTCTGGGCATCCCCGCCCCGGCCGCGACGGATCTCATGCCTCTGGTCAGCACGCTCAACCGCCAGGCCCGGTACTGGCAGACGTTCTCCCCCGCCTCGGCCCAGGCAGCTCGCCGTCAGAAGCTTGAGCTGCCCGAACCCGAACCGATCGCGACCGTTCTTCCTCTCGGCATCGCTCATCAGCGGCAGGCAGTGGTACGCCGCTGGTCCACCCCGGCTGCCTGAACCCGCCCGCATCGCCGCGGCTCACGATCGATGGTGGCCGCCTCCCAGAGGGCCGGTCCTCGGCGATTTCACGCCGCCGCCTTCACGCCGACCGGGCACCGGCCGCAAGCGCGCTGACCGCTGTCCGTGTACGTGGCTGATCCGGCCGCAAGCCGGCCAACCGCGCGACGAGCTCCATCGACGCAGCCGTCTCACGCCTCTCGACTTCCCTTTGCCCTGCCTTCCTTGGAGCTTCGCCATGCCCGAGACCACCGCCGGCACCGCCCTCGGCACAGCCAACGTCTCCCCCCTCCCGCCCGCCGAATCGCCACCCCGCCACCGCTGGTGGATCCTCGCCGTGATCGGTCTGGCCCAGCTGATGGTGGTGCTGGACGGCACGATCGTGAACATCGCCCTGCCCTCCGCCCAGCAGGACCTGGGCTTCTCCGACGGAGACCGGCAGTGGGTCGTCACCGCCTACGCCCTCGCCTTCGGCAGCCTGCTCCTGCTCGGCGGCCGTATCGCCGACCTCTTCGGGCGCAAGATGACCTTCCTGGTCGGCCTGGTCGGCTTCGCCGGCATGTCCGCCATCGGCGGCGCAGCGACAAGCTTCGAGATGCTCATCGTCGCCCGCGCCGGACAGGGCGTGTTCGGCGCCCTGCTCGCACCGGCCGCCCTGTCGCTGCTGACCACGACCTTCACCGACGCCAAGGAACGCGCCAAGGCCTTCGGCGTCTACGGCGCCATCGCCGGTGCCGGCGGCGCCATCGGCCTCCTGCTCGGCGGTCTGCTCACCGAACACCTCGACTGGCGCTGGACCCTCTACGTCAACCTGCTCTTCGCCGCCTTCGCCTTCGTCGGCGGAGTGCTCCTGCTCCAGCGCACCACCCGCGACAAGAACGCCAGAATCGACATCCCCGGCGCCGTCCTCGTCGGCGGCGGACTGTTCTGCCTCGTCTACGGCTTCTCCAACGCCGAGAGCCACGACTGGAGCTCCCCGCAGACCTGGGGCTTCCTGCTCGCCGGCATCGTCCTGCTCGCCGCGTTCACCTGGTGGCAGACCCGCGCCACCCACCCCCTGCTGCCCCTGCGCATCCTCCTCGACCGCAACCGCGGTGCCTCCTTCGTCTCCATCCTGATCAGCGGTGCCGGTATGTTCGGCGTCTTCCTCTTCCTCACCTACTACCTGCAGCAGAGCCTCGGCTACACCCCCGTGAAGACCGGCCTGGCCTTCCTGCCGATGACCGCCTCGCTCATGCTCTCCGCGACCCTCGCCACGAGCCTGCTGATCCCCCGGTTCGGCCCCAGGCCGATCGTGCCACTGGGCATGGGCCTCGCCGCGGCCGGCATGGTCTGGCTCACCGGCCTCGACCTGAACAGCGGCTACGCCGCCCACATCCTGCCCCCGCTGATCGTGGCAGGACTCGGCCTCGGCCTGGTCATCGCCCCCGCCATGAGCCTGGCCACGGACGGCGTGCGCGCCGAGGACTCAGGCGTCGCCTCCGCCGCCGTCAACACCATGCAGCAGGTCGGCGGCTCCCTCGGCACCGCCCTGCTCAACACCCTCTTCTCCAGCGCCGTCACCAACTACCTCGACGGCAAGAACCCCAAGGACCCCGCCGTCCTCGCCCAGGCCGGCCTGGAGGGCTACTCCACCGCCTACTGGTGGTCCGCCGCCTTCTTCACCGCCGGGCTGGTCGTCAGCGTCCTCCTCTACCGCCGCGGCGTACCGGCCAAGAACCCCAGTGCGGCGCCTGTCGTCCACATGTGACGCCGACTCAGGGTCCGCCGTGCCCCCGGCACTCCGCCCACAGGGCCCTCGGGTGAGGCGTGATCCCACTCGAAGCGCACCATCCCAAGGAGACACCTCATGTCCATGAGCGAGAACGCCATCGCCCTCCGCTTCGCCGACCGCGCCACCGCCTACCAGGCCCTCAGCGAGCTGAAGCACCTCACCTCCGCCACGACCGAGATCCGTGGCGCCGTCCTGATCGAGCGCCTTGAGGACGGCACCGTCCACGTCCCGGAGAGTCTGGCGAACGGGGCCGGCCGCAACACCGCGGTCGGCGGCCTGGTCGGCTCGCTGGTCGGCATCCTCGGCGGACCGCTCGGTGTGCTGATGGGCTGGGGCATCGGCGCGGTGATCGGCAGCGGCCACGACCACACGCGGGCCGCCGAGGCGACCGGGGCCGTCGGTCTGTTCGCACAGCACGTCCCACCCAACGGCACGGCCGTCCTCGCCGACGTCAGAGAATCCGACACCGAGGTGCTGGACCTGCTGGCCATGCGCTACGACGCCGTACTCGAACGACGCCCGGCCGACTCCGTACGAACCGAGCTGAAGGCCATGGAAGAGGCCGCCGACCGGATCCGCAAGGAGGAGGCGAAGGAGCAGCGCGACCGCGCACGCGCCGAGACCGAGGAGAAGATCAAGGACGGGATCGCGCAGTTGAGGCAGAAGCTCACCGCGTAAGGGCTCCCGTCCACCACAGCCGCGGGGTAACACCCCCCTGCCCCGCGAGGTGAGGGCGAGCCGACCCCGGCTCGCCCTCACCACTTTCCGGTCACCTTGGCCCCGTCCGCGGACTCGACGGCGTCCCCTGGCCGAATTTACGCCGAGGCGCGGAAGATCCGATGCTGCCTGTGCAGGTCCGCGGCTGTCGTCGGTGAGGGCAGTCAGGATGTGAACGGTGTGGAACCGTCCTCCGCGACGATGCGCCACAGATGGTCAGCGGAGCCGCTGTCGTCCCATTGCAGGGCCTGGGCCCCGGACGACGTGGACATGTTCTGGATGCCCAGGACCATGCCGCTGTTCTTGTTGACGAGCTTGGCGTAGCCGCCGCCGGCGTCGACTATCGACCAGAGGTGGTCGGCCGTGAGCGTGTCGCCCCACTGCAATGCCGTCGCGCCGGCCGTCTTGGAGGCGTCCTTGATGCCGAGCACCTGCCCGCTGTTGGTGTTGAAGATCTTGTAGTACCCGTTCTCGGCCGGGACGATCTTCCACCAGTGGTTGTCGGTGCTGCCGGCGGTCTGCTGCTGTACCGCCCCTCCGGCAGCGATCGAGGAAGCGGCGATGCCGAGTTCCAGGTTGCTGTTCTTGTTGGTGATCTTCACCCGGAGTGTCTCCGGGTACCAGGACTCCAGCTCGGTGACGCCGACGAACTTGCCCGACTGCGGGGTGAAGACGACCCGGAACTGGGAGGTCGTGATCGTCGGGAAGGTCACCTCGTTGGCGTTGTTGGCAGCCGGCGCCGCAGGACTCTTCGTCTGGTTCGGGACGTTCACCCACGACCCGTCCTTGAGGTACTGGACGGTGTAGCTCGCCGGGACGCGGATGTTCGCGCCGTCGTCGTAGGTGTAGAACTTCACCTCGTTGATCTTGCGCGGAGCCCCGAAGTCCACGCCCAGGTGGTCGGTGGCGTTGGGCGAGCCGGAGTTGGTCCAGCGGTCGTCGGGGATCTTGTCGTAGCGGATCCAGCCGTCCGTCGCCCGCAGCGGGGCGTCGAACGTGGTGGGCTTGCAGGTCTGGCCGCTGTGGCAGTGGGGGCCGTTGGAGACGGTGTTGGTGTAGGAGGCGAAGGCCTTCGGGTAGGGCTGGGTGATGGTGCGGCCCAGCCAGTCCTGCTCGGCGGTCAGGGGGTTGGCAGCCACGTTCATCATCCGTGCGGGCTGTGCCGGGGTGACCGGGGCGGCCACGTTCACCGTGGTGTTGCCGAGGGTCGAGGACTGGTGGATGCGCTGGCCGTCCTGGAAGACCTGCAGCCCACTGCCCTTGCCGTAGTGCGAGCCGTCGCGGTCCCAGCGGATCGAGTACGTGTGGCCGTGGTACGGCAGGCTCTCCACCGCGAAGTAGTCCCAGCCCGACGGGACGAGCGGCTTCAGCACCAGGGTGTTGTCGGCCTGAGGCTTGATGCCCAGCAGACCGGTGAGCACCAGGTCGTTGAAGCTGGAGTGGTTGTAGTTCTCGCTGAAGTTGAACCCGTCGTAGATCCACTCGCCGGTGTCACCGTTGGCGGCCTCGGCGATGTAGGGCTTGCCGTCCTTGTGCTGGAGGTCGGCGAACTGGGCCAGCATGGACTGGTAGTCGGCCTTGGTGACGTAGCTCTGCGCCGGGTAGTCCTGGAGCAGGTTCGCGAGGCCGGTCAGGATCTGGCTGGTCTGGTAGGGCCAGCTCGGGCCGTTCCAGTGGCAGCAGTTGGCGTCGTCGCGCTTCTGCTCGGCGGGGATCGCCTGGTAGTTGAAGTACGGGTTCGCCGTGATCCGGTCGAGCTCGGCGTAGCCGGTGCCCTTGGTGAACTTCAGCGTGTTGGCCCCGGTCTTCATGGGGACCTGCACGGTGACGGACTTCGTCTCCGAGAACTGGCCCCAGCTGCCCCCGGAGGGATAGCTGACGGTGACGGGGTTGGCGGTGTCGCCGTTGACGACGACCTTGTGCGTCGATGTGGCGGAGGTGCCGTTGGCGTAGTGGACCGTCACCGGGTACGTGCCGTTGCCGGGCGCGTCCACGGTGAAGGTGACCGCGCTGTCGTCGTAGTCGATCTGCCCGACGTACTTGCCGTTGGAGGCCGTCGTCGCGTTGTGGGTGTTCGCGTGGGTGACGGCGGCCTGCTCGGCCTCGAAGTCGTGCACCCGCTCCAGGGTCGTCGGCCCGTACGGCGCGTTGAACCGCTTGGCATCGGTCAGGTACTTCCACGCCGAGGAGTACTGCGCGTCGGGCAGGTTGAACGCCCAGGGGGCGAAGCCCATCGCCTCGCGCCAGGTCGTCCTGGTCTGCTTCAGGGTGCCGTTGGTGTTGTCCGTGTTTGTGCGACATCCCGTGAGTTCCCTGGAGCCCGGCTGAGTCGCTGACCCCGTAGCCAGGGCGTTCTTCCTCCTTCGTGTGCTCTGCTGGCCTGTGA